>JAHEFC010000498.1 GCA_024640385.1 Sphingobacteriales bacterium | reverse complement strand
TTTGTTAATAGAATAGGAAATAGATGCTCCACGTCTTCTGTTTTCTGCATCCCATAATCCAGCAAGGCTCCATTCGTACCCAGTGGCAGGACGATAGGCAATTTGAAAAGCGTCCAGTGCGGGATACACAGTCAGGTTTTTTACCAGAATTCCTTTGGTGGAAGCTAATTTGCGTAAAGGACGAATATCATCCAGAATCCAAAGCGATCTTCCGAAAGTTGCAATAGCCAGGTCAGCCTCTCTTTCCTGTATGGCCAGGTCATAAGTTGAAACGGAAGGGTATCCATTTTTCCATTGCTGAAAAGTTAGCCCATTATCCAGGCTCACCCATAACCCGTTCTCTGACCCAGCGAAAATGAGGTTTGACTCCGAGGGGTCCTGTAACACACATAAAGCGTACCCTTTTATTTTATTTTCATCTACCATTCTTGTCCATGTTTTCCCAAAATCTGAAGTCCGAAAAATATAGGGCTTAAAGTCGCCACGTCGATAATCGTTCACCACCACAAATGCTTCACCGGCATCATACCTCGAAGGCTGAATCTGAGGAACCCATGCTCCTACAGGCATCCCTGGAATTTTTCCCTGGAAATTGGTCCATGTTTTTCCGCCATCTGTTGTCAATTGAACATTGCCATCATCTGTTCCGATCCAGATCACCCCTTTTTGTTTGGCAGAAGGTGCTATTGTAATTATCGTATTAAATGTTTCGGCGCCGGTAATGTCAAGTGTAAGTCCCCCCGTTTCATCCTGCTTCTGTTGTTGGGGATTATTGGTGGTAAGATCAGGAGTTATTACCTCCCATGCTGCGCCTTTATTTATGCTCCTGTGAAGAAACTGGCTTCCGTAGTAAATAGTATTGTTATCAAAGGGGTCCTGTGCCAATGCCGAATTCCAGTTAAAGCGAAGTTTAGTACTCATATCTGTTCCCGGTGGTTTTATAAACCAGCGTTCACCCGTTTTTATATTTTGCTTTCCAATATTTCCGCTCTGGCTCATAGAATAAATCCAATTCGCATCATCTGGGTCCGGCATTACATCAAAGCCATCCCCTCCCCCTACATTCTCCCAGTAATAATTGCGGATACCTCCGCTGGTAAAAGTATATGCGGGTCCTCGCCAGCTACCATTATCCTGCATTCCACCCATTACATTATAAGGCATTTCATTGTCAACATTGATATGGTAAAACTGTCCAACTGGCAATTTTTCATCAAAAACCCAATTGGCACCGCGATCGCGGGAAATTCCTATTCCACCATCATTGCCTTCAATTATAAAATTCGGGTCATTAGGATTGATCCACCAGGCATGGTGATCGGGGTGTATTCCGCTATAAGGTATTAATGTTTGAAAGGATCGTCCACCATCTTCACTAAAGGTGACGGTAGAATGAATATCGTAAATCCGATTTTCATTTTTGGGATCTACATAAATTTCCTGGTAATAAAAAGGCCGATCGGTAACCTGTGCCGGATCGCTGTTTACCAATGTCCATTTAAACCCACCGTCATCACTCTTATAAAAACCATTTTTGGCCGATTCTATCTTTGAATAAACCCGCATGGGCATACCAGGAGCAAAAGCAATTCCTATTCTTCCCAGCTGACCGTCCGGAATCCCGTCTTCTTTGCCCAGCTTCTTCCAATTTTTCCCGCCATCAAGGGTAATATATAATCCACTTCCGGGTCCCCCACTCCTGAAGGTCCATGGCTGGCGGCGATGCTGCCACATAGCAGCAATTAATTTATTGGGGTTGGAAGGATCCATTACTAATTCGGCGCATCCGGTAGTATCATTTACAAAAAGAATTTTGTTCCAGGTTTCTCCTCCATCGTTAGTTTTATATACTCCGCGTTCAGGATGTTCGCTATATGGATTTCCAATGGCAGCAGCATAAACCGTATTGGGGTTGGTGGGATCAACGATTACGCGATGAATATTTCTTGTTTTTTCGAGCCCCATTCTTTTCCAGGTTTTTCCGGCATCCAATGTTTTATAAATTCCCTCCCCTATATTAAGCGAGTTTCTGGGGTTCCCCTCGCCGGTTCCCACCCATACTACAGCAGGATTGCTTTGCTGTATTGCTATTGACCCTATGTTTAACAATGGTTGCTCATCGAAAATCGCTTCCCATTCATTACCACCGTTTGTTGTTTTCCAAACCCCGCCGGAAGCGGCGCCCAAAAAAATAATATTAGGATTACGATGCACCGCATCAATAGCAACAATACGACCGCTCATACCACTGGGTCCAATGTTGCGGGGTTTCCAATTCTTAAAATGCTGATTAATGTTAATGGTTTGTGCCTCTACAATGGTGCTTACAAAAAGAGCCAGGAAGAGAAAGAATCTTTTCATGTGCAGTGAGTTTTTGAATAACTATAAAATTAGCAGATTATGTACAAGGCAGATTATTTTTTATGGTCCTGGTGATTTTGGCGCTTTTCAACCACGGCACCTGGTATTTGCCAATAGCATCGGCAATACCGGGAGGTTGCCTACTTAAGCTACTTTGCCACATTCTGCCTGGAACGCTGGCAGTGGCTAGTCAATAAAAATAAAAAAACCATCCGGAATTTACCGGATGGTTTGTGGCTTTACATAAGTTGGATAATGACTTATTGTTTTATGAATTTTTTGGTTTCATTTACTCGGGGCCCCTGAACCGCCAGGTAGTAAACCCCCGGGGCAAACGATTCTATATTTATAGTCATATTAGCAATGCCGGAAGAGTAATTGGCCGACCAACCGCGGAGCATGCGGCCATTGATATCACGAATAGAAAAATTCAGCTTTTGCGATTCTTCTAATTCAAATGACAGCTGTATTAATTTGCGGGAGGGAACCGGGCTTATTGAGAAATTCACTCCTAACCCGCGGGGGGTAATTTTTTTTATAT
>JAHEFC010000181.1 GCA_024640385.1 Sphingobacteriales bacterium | reverse complement strand
GATGATGGTTGCAATCTCTTTAGGACCCAGAACGGTATCCCTTTCCATCACCACTTCGTTACGCTCGATGGATACTACTTCACCTGAATCTTCATCTACGAAATCTTCCACCCAGGTGCGGAGAACGCGGGCAGCGAGGCGCTTGCCTTCATATTTCTCCAGGCTTTTCTTATCGGCCTTCACTTCATCTGCCATGCCGAACAGTTCAAGGATATCCTTGTCTGTTTCGAAGCCGATAGAACGAAGCAGGGTAGTTACAGGGAATTTCTTCTTACGATCGATATACGCGTACATTACGTTATTGATGTCGGTAGCGAATTCCATCCATGCTCCTTTGAAAGGGATCACCCTGGCGGAGTAGATCTTGGTTCCGTTGGGGTGGATAGACTGACCGAAGAATACACCGGGTGAACGGTGCAGCTGGGAAACCACTACCCTTTCAGCACCATTGATCACAAAGGTACCGCGGGGGGTCATATAGGGGATATTGCCCAGGAACACATCCTGAACAATGGTCTGGAAATCAACGTGTTCCTCGTCGTTACAGCTGAGCCTGAGTTTTGCTTTCAGTGGAACGGCATAGGTAAGGCCGCGTTCCATACACTCTTCAATGGTGTAACGTGGTGGATCAATAAAATAATCCAGGAACTCCAGCACGAAGATGTTCCTCGTGTCTGTGATCGGGAAGTTCTCCTTGAATACCCGGAACAGACCTTCAATGTTCCTTCTGTCCGGCGTGGTTTCAAGCTGGAAGAATTCCTTGAATGACTGGATCTGGATTTCCAGAAGATCTGGTGCATCGGCCTGGTGTCTAACCTTTCCGAAGTGCATTCTGCCGTTTTGAGCCAGTTTCGTTGAAGACATATGTTAAAAGCGCTTTTAAGATTATACAGACGACAATACAATCCTGATCTGAAAGTTTCCTTTCTGAAAAGATTGAAAATCAATCACTTACGATTGTGTTGTAACGTCAATTTTTTAGGCCTAAAAATCAAAGGAACGCAAAGGTAAGGCAAAATTTGGCAAAGCCAAAATTTGAATGTGGAGAATATGATGAATGTGGGAGTGTGATCAATGAATGTGGGAATGTGGGGAATGCCGTTCGCCCACATTCCCACATTTATTAAATTCCCACATTTTAGTATTGGCTAGTTTTTCCAACCGATTCCGATACTGATCCAGAAGTTCTGCTGGTTATCGATCCGGAAGCTTTCGTTCTTATTGGTGGCGTAATTATAGCCCGCCGCCAGAATCAGCCTGGTGGGGCTTGTGGGCTGCAGGCTGATCAGGGTTCCAATTTGGGGCCTGGCCACAAAACCCCAGTTATTGTCTTCCGACACATAGATATTGTAATATGCTTCCTGCGAACTATACTGGGCGCCCAGCCCCAGCCCTATATAAGGACTGAACCTGTTACCTGTTTTAAAATTGTAATAGAAATCGGCTGTGATGGGCATGCTGAAAACAAACCTTTCCATATCGGTGGTGATTGCCTGGGTCTGATCCGCATTCTCATAAGTCTTATGGTCTACGTATTCATCGTAATTGTTCCAGGCCAGGCTTAGTCCTGTCGCTATTTTATCGCTGAAAAAATGCCTGTATTCGATTCTGCCGCCCAGGTAAGAAGGCTTTGAGACAAAGTCCCCGTTCGGAAACGCCATTTCCCAGGATACTCCAAAAAGATTGGCTGTATTGCTCTGTGCCATCACCGTACTACCGGTTAAAAAAATGGCCAGAATGATCATGAGCTTTTTCATTGTAGACTATTTTTTAAAGTAAGGTGATTGAAGATAGGCCTGGTTGATCCCATCCACTGTACGTTCTATGTTGGTGGTAGTGGTGGAAGACAGTACACCGGACAACTGGGCAAGCCAGATAGCCTGGAGATTATTGTTCGTTTCGGCATTCTTTACATCAAAGGTTTCCAGGATAAAATCACCTACGGTGTATTGGTAAACGGTTGGATAAATGGGATAATAGGGAGGATAGCAACCCCAGTACCAGCAGCCGCCGGGATAACCGGGATACCCCCACCACCATCCCGGAGGATATGCCACACCCGTATTTACCTGCTTAATGGCCACAGCCCTGAGTGCCAGGTCAGGGATCGCCGGTCTGGCCACAAATGTATATCCGCGGGCGTCCATATTCTTTTTGATCTCATTGACGATGGTCTGAGCCGGTGCTCCCGTGATCAGTGTATCATCGTCTTTATCATTTGATACGAATGAGATGGTATCCGGTATATGGTAAGTGGTATAACCGGAAAAATTTGCCGTTTTGGCCCGATTGGTTGAAACGATAAAGGCCGTGGAAAGCTTACCCAGGTCAGGTGAAGATTTACAGGAGAATAATACTCCTGTAACTGCCGCAATCAATAAAAACACAGGATTTTTCATGAGTAAAAATTTTGATCCAACATCAAAATTAATTCTCAAAAGATGTTGGCCAGTTCCCGCTCATGGATTAGTCAGTAGTTAACAGTAAAACCCAAAAAAAATGCCGGAATAAATCCGGCATTTGAACAATGTATAAGTGATGAACTTACTTAACCTCAACGTCTGCACCAGCTTCTTTCAGCTTAGCTACGAGGTCATCAGCTTCTGCTTTAGAAACACCTTCTTTGATAGGCTTAGGAGCACCATCAACCAGGTCTTTCGCTTCTTTCAGACCAAGACCAGTCAGGTCTTTTACGATCTTAACAACAGCGAGCTTGTTGGCTCCGCCGCTCTTCAGGATCACGTCGAAAGCAGTTTTTTCTTCAGCAGCGGCTGCACCAGCAGCAGCAGGAGCAGCAACAGCTACTGCAGCAGCAGCAGGCTCGATGCCATACTCATCTTTCAGGATCTTTGCGAGTTCACTTACTTCTTTCACGCTAAGGCTTACCAGTTGCTCAGCGAATGCTTTTAAATCTGCCATTTTTATTCAATTTTTACCGTCTTCATTTCGTTTTGATCCGACGGCGGGTTTAAAAAAATTATCTGCGATTCTCCCCACAGACAGGGATTTATAATTGGCTCATTAGCTAATTAGCTAATTGGCTAATTTATACTTTTCTGCAACCTGCAACCTGCAGACTGCCACCTGCTACTGCGCTCTGTCTTCCAGCGCTTTGATCAGGCCAGCCAGTCTTCCGCCCGCGTTAAGCGCGCCGATAACATTCTTGGCTGGTGACTGAAGGGCACTGATGATCTCGCCCACCAGGTCCTGCTTGCTCTTCAGGTCTTTCAGTGCTGCCAGCTGGTCGTTTCCGATGAATACATCACCGTCGATGAAGGCTGCTTTCAGTACCGGCTTTTCAGTATTTGATTCCTTGCGGAAAGTACTGATGATCAGTGCCGGTTCCTTGGGATTCTCTGAGAACATAAGGGCTGTTACACCGTGGAGGGAATCAAATGCGCCCTCGAAGCGAGTACTGTCCAGTTGTTCCAGTGCTTTACGGATGAGGGTGTTCTTAGCCACCTTCATTTCTACTTTCTTGTCGAAGCAGATACGGCGCAGTTTGGTTACCTGCTCTACGCTCAGTGCTTCTGTATTGGTAAGGTAGAAGTTATTGTACTGGGAGAATTTACCCTTCAGTACTTCGATCACTTCATTTTTTTCCTGCTTGTTCATTGTTACGCTTTTAGATTGTTTTCGTTAACCAAAGGGATTAATGTACCAGAACTTTGGTGTCAATAGCGATGCTGGGGCTCATCGTGCTGGCCATATACACGCTTCTCAGGTAGGTACCTTTAGCGGAAGATGGTTTAGCCTTGATGATGGCGTTCAGCAACTCCTGGCTGTTTTCAGTCAGTTTCTCGGGAGTGAAGCTCACCCTTCCGATAGAGGCATGAATGATACCAGCCTTATCAACTTTAAAAGCAACCTTACCGGCCTTTACATCAGCAACTGCTGCACTAACATCGTTAGTTACTGTTCCTGTTTTAGGGTTTGGCATCAGGTTACGAGGACCGAGGATCTTACCGAGCTTACCAATACGTGGCATTACGGACGGTGTTGCGATGATCACATCAACATCTGTCCAGCCACCTTCTATCTTTTGAATGAACTCATCCAGCCCTACAAAATCAGCACCGGCTGTCTTTGCTTCAGCTTCTTTATCAGGAGTGCAAAGTACCAGTACCTTCTTGGTTTTACCGGTTCCATGAGGAAGGGTAACGGTTCCCCTGATCGCCTGGTCGGCTTTCTTAGGGTCAACGCCAAGGCGTATATGCAGGTCTACTGAGCTGTCGAATTTTGTGCAATTCACCTCTTTAACCAGCGCAGATGCATCATGCAGGGAATAGTTCTTATTACTATCCACTTTAGCAGTGACTGCTTTCCTTTTTTTAGTGATTCCCATTGTAATCTTTTTTTAATCCTTGATGGATAGTTAAAAATTAATTTTCCCAGGGGGCTTTACCGTCAACGGTGATACCCATACTGCGGGCTGTACCGGCAACCATTCTCATGGCGCTTTCCACAGTGAAACAGTTCAGGTCAGGCATCTTGTCTTTGGCAATTGCCTCTACCTGTTCCCAGTTCACCTTTCCAACCTTGTTACGGTTTGGCTCTTTAGAACCACTTTGAAGTTTAGCAGCCTCCAGAATCTGCACAGAAGCAGGAGGAGTTTTAATGACGAAATCAAATGATTTGTCTGAATACACAGTGATCAACACCGGGCAAACCTTGCCCATTTTGTCCTGGGTCCTTGCATTGAACTGCTTGCAGAACTCCATGATGTTGACACCTTTTGAACCCAGTGCAGGTCCAACAGGAGGCGCCGGATTGGCCTGGCCGCCTTTTACCTGTAGCTTTACGTAGCCGGTAATCTCTTTTGCCATTTTAATAATTTTTTTGGTGATAGCGTCCCGCTCAAGGCGGAACTCCCAAAGCCATTCAATAAAGAACTTTTTATTGGGGTTGCAAAGGTAGGGTAAAAAGTCAAAATTAAAAAGGAAAAAGTCAAAAATAATCGACACTCAGGGATAGTCTTTCCTAGCCCGGCAACTGATTGTTTATCAGAAACTTATCTCCATAAACCTGGCTTAACAGCGAAGCCATGGACTTTGCTGATCCACCCAGGTTCATGGCTTTTAGATCCAGTACCACATGCTGCTCTTCCCCTGCTTTGTTTTCCTTTCCTTTTCCTGGAACCGGAACTATGTCCAAAAACCAGGAGCTCACCATTTGTCCCCTGAACAGATCAGTCAGATCAAACCTCCAGGACCTACCGCGAAACAGGGTTATTTTTCCAGGAACCAGTTTTCCGGATGTAAACGCCGACCGGTATTCGATCTGGTCTGCATCGACCCTGATGAAATCTCTCCTTCTCCAGTAAATGTTCCAGGCCGTAAAAGGACATAACAGGTAAATGATACAGCCCAAAAAAAGGCTTGACGGATTTAATAAGCTCAGCAAAATATCGAACAAAAATTCACCGATACTTTCCCATTCATGGCGCATCAGGAAGGTGGCAGCCACCGGGGGTGAAAGCAATAACACATACAAAATGACCTGGGTGGTAGTGGACATGCGGAAAAATACAGGAAGATCAACTTTAGCAGGGCTGGAAACTGCCGCAGATCCGGCACTGGCAGCCCTTGCCGACAGTAATGGCCGGGGGTGGCGAGCGCTCCAGTTGAGCAGCCACCAACCCCCATGGAGTATGAGTCCTAACACAACCATGCCCAGCAACATCAGGGCAACATCACTCATTCCCGGTATAAAGGTCTCTAGCAATGCCAACAGCATTTTTTTCCGATTGCAGATCAAAGTTCCGCCATCCCGGAAGGCAGTACTATGATCTCCATCATCGGCTCACGAATTTTCTGAATTTGTTTTTTTTATTTATTGATGTATTCTTCATAATTTTCCACATAACCCTGATTATTAAATTCAATCTAAAAAACGCTACAACTATGGCCAAAGCAAAGAAAGCAATAGCAAAAAAAGCAGCGAAGAAAGCAGTTGCCAAGAAAGCTGTGAAAAAAGCGGTTGCTAAAAAAGCAGTTAAGAAAGCAGTTGCTAAGAAAGCAGTTAAGAAAGCTGTCGTAAGAAAAGCAGTTAAAAAGCTGTTGTAAAAAAAGCAGTTAAAAAAGCTGTCGTAAAAAAAGCAGTTAAAAAAGCTGTTGTAAAAAAAGCAGTTAAAAAAGCTATTGTTAAGAAAGCAGTTAAAAGAGCTGTTGTAAAAAAAGCAGTTAAGAAAGCCATTGTAAGAAGGGCTGCCAAGAAAGCAATCATTGCTGCAGTTATTGCCAATGCAATGCCTGAAGCGCCTGCTCCAGCTGCTCAGGAAGGTTCTGCTCCTGCAGAAGGATCTAACAGCTGATCAGCAAAAAAGATCTAACGAAAAAAGTCCTGCAGTTGCAGGACTTTTTTCGTTTATACATTTACGTTAGCTCATGTTTCTCTCTGCACCAGGTGTGGTTCCAATATGAGTTTGGCAAATGGTTCACCAGTTCCTTTGTGTTTCAACTGGTGCAGCAATGATGCCACTGCTTCCCTGCCGATCAGTTCAATGGGCTGGGCAACTACGGTCACAGAAGGGCTGCCCAAACGAAAAAGATCATTATCGTCAAAACAGATCATCCCCATATCCCCGGGGATCCTAATGCCGGAAACCCTTAAACTCTCCAGCCCGAACACCCCAAGATAATTGGTGGTAAAAAAGAGGGCGTCAGGCTTATTCTTCCTGATATGGGCAGAAATAAGGGCTACCGCCTGGTCTTTTTCCAGGTCAAAAGGCAACCGCAGCGTCAGCTCCTCGGAAGGCTCTACCCCATTATCTTTCAGGGCGCCTATGTACCCCTCATATCTTTTCTCCATCTGCACCTGGCTGGATTCGATAGTGATCAGGCCTATTCTTTTATGTCCCTTGCCCACCAGGTACCTTGTAGCCTCATAGGCCCCCTGGTAATTATCCACGGTCACATAGCTTGAATCCAGGTTTGGGAAATACCGGTCTATCAGTACCAGTGGCCTTTTTTCATCGGTCAGTTTCCTGATATCATCTTCCATACCCGGGGTTGGCGTGATGATGAACCCGTCCATCTGCCGGTGCCGGAGCATGTTAATAAGACTGCTGGCCTTGGTTTCATTGTTCTCCGTACAGCAGAACATGACGGTATAACCGAATTTATCGGCCTCTTCTTCCACCACCTTGGCAAGGCTTGCAAAGAACGGGTTGGAGATATCTTCAACGATCAGTCCCAGGGTATGGGTCTGACCGGTACGCAGTCCCCTCGCAATCTGGTTAGGCCTGTAGTTGAGCTTTGCGGCAATTTTCAGGATCTCATTCTTCAGGTCTTCACTGATCCGTTTTTCCTTGGCTTTCCCATTCAGAACAAAGGAAACCGTGGTGGTGGAAACACCTACCTGGTTTGCAATATCTTTTATGGAAACAGACTTCATGATTCAATATAAAGAAAAGTCAAAAGGCAAAAGTCAAAAGGGAAAAAATAAGTGGCCTAAATGCAAAAAAGCCAAAACCAATAGGTTTTGACTTTTTACTTTTTACTTTTTACTTGCTAAGATATCTTCTCTACCTGCATATAGTTCAGCTCCACAGGAGTTGCCCTGCCGAAGATCTTAACGGTCACTTTCAGTTTTTTCTTTTCATCGTTCACTTCCTCGATCACACCATTAAAATCGTTGAATGGCCCGTCGATGATCTTGATCGTTTCACCCACAATGAACGGCTCGCTCATGGTCATGCCGCCGGCATCGCTCATCTCATCCACCTTACCCAGCATTTTATTCACTTCTGATTTACGAAGGGCGATCGGATTGTCCTTCCCCAGGAAGTGGATCACATTGGTCATGTTCTTGATGCTGGAAATGATATCATCATTCAGTTTCCCG
>JAHEFC010000180.1 GCA_024640385.1 Sphingobacteriales bacterium | reverse complement strand
CTTTTTTCTGCAGCAAATGCCATCAGATGACTTTCAACAGATTCTTCAATGGAAGAACTTAACAGCTTTTTGTTTTGTTGTGCAACAGCCTGTACCCAGTCTGCCATCAGCCTGTGATCACCACCACCATGAGGATCGGTTTTCAGGTGCCAGGATGTTTGTTTTTTCGTTTGAAAATCAGTCATGACAAAAGTTTCCATATCGCCGGTAATATCACCTTTTGAACCCATGATACGCGTTCGCCTTCCTTCATAGGAAACATGGGCTTCCATGGAAAATGCAGCAGTAATACCATTTCTGAATAAAATATTCACAGTAAGATGATCTGGTTGATCATTATCCATCCTGTATACACATTTCCCATAATCTGTGTTGGCAAGTCCTTGCAGGATCAGTTCGTCCCAACGGCTCTTATCTTCCGGAAGGTCAAATACAT
Organism: Sphingobacteriales bacterium; assembly: GCA_024640385.1. GTDB lineage: Bacteria > Bacteroidota > Bacteroidia > Chitinophagales > Chitinophagaceae > Pollutibacter. The sequence continues at coordinate 7,413 of JAHEFC010000180.1, read as the reverse complement.
AGAGTCTTTTACGATCCCGGAAGTAGATCTGAAGCGCTGAATAGGGGCAGCTGGCTTCCACTGCACATCCATCAGTGCAGCGTTCTGTGCTTCCTGCAGGAGCATTTGCATTGGTGAACCATCTCAGGTTTCCAAAACAATGCACATCATGTGCAGGACTGTCTGCCAGCCAGCGCAGTATATCCGTATCATGGCATGATTTGGCAAGAATGATTGGCGTTGCTGTTTTACTGTTCTTCCATTTTCCCCTTACATAGGAATGACTCATATGCACATTGCCTATAGGCTCCATATGTTGTATGCTGATGATATTACCGATAAGTCCTGCGTTCAGCACTTCTTTCAATTCCCGGAAATAAGGTGAATACCTCAGAACATGACAAACGCCAACGATCCTTTTGGATGCAATGGCTTTTTCAAGTATCATTCTGCATTCATGTTCTGTTGGCGCTATGGGTTTTTCCAGTAAGATATCATAGCCTTTATCCAAAGCTGCCAGGCAGGGCGCTGTATGCAATTTATCAGGGGTGGCGATGATCACTGCGTCAGCCAGTCTGGGGAGTTCGAAAATCTGCTTCCAGTCGGAGAAGATCATGTTTTCTGCTATTCCATGCTTTTGTGCCAGAATTCTGCTCCGCCTTGGATTATTGTCAGCCACACCAGTGATCTTTAGCTCGTCTGGGTGTAAACTGGCATAATCGGCATAAATAGTTCCTCGATGTCCGGCGCCGATCAGGATCACCTCAACCGGCCGGTCCGGTTTCCTGTGTTCAGGATTGAAAAAAACATCTTCATGGAGCCCAAATATATCTGCCACTTCATCCCAAAGCAGGGCGGCAGTATCTGTGATGAAGTCGAGCGACCTCAGAAATTTCCTTTCTGATATGAATTGACGAAGTGACATAGCGACGGGGTATAAAATTGAAAGTAGAAGATTTTGACAAGTTTGTAGGGGAACGACCTTGGAAAATAATCATAAATGCCGGGCAGGTTTGAATTTTTGGGATAAATTCAGGCATCCTGATCAATTGAATCACCTGAAATTTCCCTTTACATGGCCCGAAATCTGATTGTTCTGTTCTTATCGCTGTCCTTATTCATTTTTCACACTGCCATGGACACGGCTCCCAAAGATCCGGTTCCGGTGCGGGGGTTTTGCATTGCAGTACCTTCTTACGACCGGGTGGATCAGTTTGTAAGCTTTATTGAAAAAGAGCTTGTGCCGCGTAAAGTGAACACGCTGATCTTACGCATCGATTACAATTACAGGTATAAGAGCCATCCTGAGCTGGTTTCCCTGCGCAAGCGGAGTAATGATACTACACAGTCGGTTGCCCTGACCCAAGAGGAAATGAAGAAGATCGTGAACGTGTGTAAAAAGCATAAGATCACGCTGGTGCCACAGTTTAATTTACTGGGACACCAATCCTGGAGCAATGAATTGCATCTCTTACTGGTAAGATATCCTCAGTTTGATGAAACGCCCTGGGTCAAGATACCTGCTGAATACAAATGGCCTAACGATGACAAGCTCTACTGTAAAAGTTATTGCCCACTTCATCCGGATGTTCACAAGGTTGTATTTGAAGTGGTGGATGAGATCATGGAAGTTTGCGAAACAAAACAATTCCATGCCGGCATGGATGAAGTTTTCTATATAGGCGAAGACAAATGCCCTCGATGTGGAGGCAAAGACAGATCGATCTTATTTGCCGATGAAGTGAATAAGATAGCTGCCCATGTGGAAGCTAAAGGAGGGAGGCTGTGGATCTGGGGTGACAGGATGCTGGATGGCAAGATGACCAGGCTGGGGATGTGGGAAGCTTCAGAGAATGATACACACAGATCTATGGGACTGGTAAAGAAAACGGTTGTGATCAACGCATGGCATTATGAGTCAGCGGCACTTACTCCACTGAGTTTCGCCGCTAACGGGTATGATGTGATGATGTGTCCATGGAATAAGCCCGAAGTAGTCAAATTGCAGGTGAAGGATTATTTCACTTTTCAGAAAGCACTGAAGCCTGAAGTGGCAAAAAAATACAGGGGCTTCATTCAAACAGTCTGGTCCGGTGCAGATAGTTTCATGGATGCTTATTACAAGCCTGTGGCCGAACAGGGTAGGCAGGCCGGCGTAGTGGAATCCTTCAATACCTTATTTGAGCAGATTGGCGAGTCCAAATGATCGACTCCAAAACCGGCCTCTTTATTAATTGCTTAGCGTCAGGCCAATGAGCAGTCCCATCCAGGGTTTACCGTTGTATATCCAGTTCTTTCGATTGGAATCAAGCAGGGTGTCGAACCCCGCTCCGATACCGAAAGTGAATATGCCCCACCCCACAAATGTAGCAACACCATTTTGCCATATCATCCCGTCATATTCCGTCTGGAGATGCCCTGCCGTAGTGGAAGCATTGATGGGTGTTGAGCCGAAGCCTGTAAAAAATCCGGCATCAATGGTATAATAATTAAGGACACTCTTATGCTGTTTATCTGGTTTGATGGCATCCCTGAACCGGAAGAATTCTTTCTTATATCCCAGGTAACCTGCCAGGTTGAGATTTGCATTGAGTTGCGGGGGAAGGGTTTGTGTATTGAACCGGTATTTGAATAAAACCGTAGTTATGTCAAAGTCGAACCCTGTTTTCATCAGTAAAAAATTTGATGTTACAGGATGCTCGGGACTTGGCCTGAGTTTCAATACGACCAGGCTATCCTGCAATAGGCTGCCTTTGTCCTTTGCCCGGTAAGAAATAATTGAGTCTTCATTGACAACCGCATAGACATGTTCAGGGGCCCTTCCCGGAAGGGTCAGTTTATAATAACCATCCGCCAAACCATGCATGGTGGCTTTTTGAAGGGCACCGCAGCCGGTAAGCAGCAGGATAGCAATCGGTAAGATCAATACCCCCCCTTTCATGGCGTTAAAATACCTGGATTAATGGGGATAGACAATGACATGGGTCAGGAATGATGACGAAAATCATGACCTCCCATGGTAAAATTGGTGCGTGGTCATATTGGGCAAGAAAGCATATCTGTTTCTTTGTAAACTGGCAAAATCTAGACAAATGCTGAAGACCAACCTGGTTAATCTTCTTAATAAATATGATGTACCCCTTCCCAGGTACACTAGTTATCCAACCGTTCCCTATTGGGATTTTAATAGTTTCTCAATAGAACTATGGAAAGAATCTGTGAAAAAGACCTATCTGAACGAGAATGGCGAGATCTGCCTGTATATCCATCTTCCTTTTTGCGAAGAGCTATGCACTTATTGCGCCTGCAACAAGCGTATCACTAAAAATCATTCTGTTGAAGAACCATACATGCAGGCTTTGTTGCGGGAATGGAGGCTTTATCTTGAATTATTGCCCGGCACCCCGGTGATCAGGGAAATACACCTGGGCGGCGGTACACCCACATTTTTTTCACCCGTCAACCTGGTCCACCTGATCAGGAGTATCACTAAGGATTGTAAGATTGCCGAAGGCCATGAGTTCAGTGTGGAAGTTCATCCAAACTATACTTCAGACGATCACCTCGAAGCCCTGCAGAGCGTTGGGTTTAATAGGTTAAGTCTTGGTGTGCAGGATTTCGACCCCCTGGTACAGTTCATTATTAACCGGCCCCAGAGTTTTGAACAAACCAAACACGTGATCGATCAGGCCCGGGCATTGGGCTACGACAGTATCAATATCGACCTGATCTACGGCTTGCCGAAGCAAACGCTTGAAGGGATTGAGAAAACCATTCAGAAGGTAAAACAATTAATGCCGGACAGGATAGCGTTCTATTCCTATGCGCATGTTCCCTGGAAGAGCAAGGGACAGAGGAGATATACGGATGAAGATGTGCCCAAGGCCAATGAGAAGTTAGCGATGTATACGCTGGGTAATAAAATGCTTACCGAAATGGGGTTTGAAAGCATTGGCATGGATCATTTTGCCCTTCCTACAGATAAGCTCCTGAAAGCATATTACAGTGGTAACCTTCATCGCAATTTCATGGGTTATACTACTACTAACCACAAACTGGTGATCGGTCTTGGCGCTTCAAGTATCAGTGATACCTGGACTGCGTTTGCCCAAAATGAAAAATCAGTAGAGGAATACCAGGCCCGGGTATATTCCGGTGAATTTCCATTGGTAAATGGTCATATATTAAGTGATCAGGATCTATTGATCAGGAAGTATATCCTGGACCTGATGTGCAAAGGAGTCACCCGTATTAATCCCGCAGATTTTGATCATGAAACCCTGGACCGGATGTATAAAAGGCTGGGTTCTTTTGATGCTGATGGACTGATCAGTGTCAGCGGTTATGAGATCAGGGTGTTGTCAAAAGGCAGGTTATTCATCAGAAACATAAGTGCAGTTTTTGATGCCTATCTCAAAAATGGAACTTCCCAGAAGCCGATGTTCAGCAAAGCGATATAAAGAAAGAGGCAGAGAGTCAGAGAGGCAGAGAGTCAGAGAGGCAGAGAATTCTGCAACCTGAATCTGCAACCTGCTTTAACTCCTTCCCATCCCAACATCGCCGTCTTCCTGGTGCTTCCCCAATGGTATTGCCCAAATGAGCCTGTTGACTGGATCACCCTATGGCAGGGGATCAGGAAGGCCACCGGGTTATCGCCAACAGCTGATCCAACTGCTCTTGATGCTTTGGGGTTGTTGAGCCGGGCAGCCAGTTTGCCATAAGTTGTGAACTTGCCCATCGGGATGCTTAACAGTGACTCCCAGACTTTCAATTGAAATTCAGTGCCTTTGAGGTGAAGCTTGACCTGGTTCAATTGGCTCCAGTCTTTCGTGAAAATATACAATGCATTCTGCTGAATGAGGTCGGTCATCCTGCGGAAAGCTGCACTGGGAAATTTGCCCTTCATTTCATTAAATGCCATGTTTTCATCATCTGCAAAAGCCATATAGCAAATGCCTTTATGGGTAGACGCCACCAGCACTTCTCCAAATGGTGTTTCGGCAAAACTGTAATTGATGGCTAAGGATTCGCCGCCATTCTTGTATTCTCCGGGCGTCATGCCTTCGATATTGATGAACAGATCGTGCAATCTCCCTGTTCCCGACAGCCCGGTTTCCAGTGCCGCATCAAAAACCGTGGCCTGTTCATTTTTCAATACTGCTTTGGCATGCTCAATGCTGATATATTGAAGAAATTTCTTCGGGCTCACACCTGCCCAGTCGGTGAACATACGTTGAAAATGATAGGGACTGAGATGGACTTTTTCCGCCACCCCTTCCAGGCTGGGTTGCTCTTTGAAATGCTCCCGGATGTAATCGATGGCTTCGGCAATCCGGTTATAGTTTAAGATCTCCTGTGTCATATCCTTGTAATTCTAAGCGAAATTCCGCGATCGGCAGCAAATCCCAAACCCGAAAATTGCTGAATAAGCAGGGTTGACTAACTTTAAACCATGACCTGCCTGATAGTCGACGATAATAAGATCGCCCGAACCACCATGATACAGTTAGCCGGCCAGGTAAAAGACCTGGAGATCGCCGGTGAGTGTGCCAGTGCCTTAGAAGCCTACAATCTGCTGCAGCAACAGAAGATCGACATCCTCCTGCTAGATATCGAAATGCCGGGTATGACCGGAATTGAACTTACCAGGAACCTGGGGAAAGACAGCCCCATAATCATCTTCACTACCTCCAAAAAAGAATATGCAGTTGAGGCATTCGAGCTCAATGTGGCTGACTATATCATGAAACCCGTTAGCCCGGCAAGATTTATCCAGGCCATCGACAGGGCCCGTGAAATCTTAGACAGTAACCGGGAAGAAGTGAAAACCACCGACGATGAATTCTTATTTATCAGGGATTCAAATATCGTCAGACGGTTAGCATTGGACGACATACTTTTTGCAGAAGCCATGGGGGACTATGTAAAGCTGCATACAAATGGCAGGTTTTACGCCATCCACACTACACTCAAAGCGGTTGAAGAAAGGCTTCCCGCCTCGAAGTTTCTGCGGGTCCACCGCTCCTATATCGTTTCCCTGGGAAAGATCGATACCATACAGGAAGGTGTACTTGTGATACAGGGCAAAACCATCCCCGTAGCCGATTCTTATCGTGCCGCCCTGAACAAACGGATGAAAATTCTCTGATCATCCGGTTTCAACGACAGATTTTGCCTTTTGGGCGACAACGGCTGAATATCAGGAAAGATCTGGTATACCTTCATGCCTGTACTCGTTTCTCATTTATTTAAAGAGCAGTTTGTTTTGGAATCTCAACTCCCCGGTTCTCCGGGGAGTTCTTTTAAACTCATGAAATTCAATCAGATCATAATATTGATCCTACTCGCTTCAATACTGATGGTATTGCTGTACCAACTCCTGGGTGTTCTTGACCATAACGGGAGCAGCAGGTCGGTATTTTTACTTCTCATGGCCGTACTGGCCGATCTGGGCATCATGATCAGGTCATTTTTAAGTTTTATGAAGCAACCGTCCGAGAAAAATTAAAGCTTGGTGTAACTTAGGTTGTTCAGTGCTCATGAATCGCTATTTCCGATATATATTATTTGCCATTTTCCTTGTGTCTATTCTGACCATCGTTGTTATCCAATACAATGCAGACAGAAGCATCAATGAACTGATCAGGAGCAATGAAAGCCTGCTGGGGGAATTAAGCATTAAAAAAGAGTTGCAGCAGTTGCAGACGGGAATTGCCGACCTGGAAAGCAAAGTAAGAGGAGTAGTGATCAGTGGCAATACAGATACAGCTTCCATAGAGAAAGAGATCAGGGTATTGAAGTTAACGCTGGCCAATCTGAAAGTACTGGAAAATGAAGAGATGATCAGGCCTATACTTGGGGAACTTAACCGCCTGGTAGACAGAAAGATCGATTTCAACCGGGAAGTTCTCCTGGAATACAATTCAAAAGGCAAACGATCTGCCGAAGATCTGATCAATACAAAAAAAGGTACAGCGCTAACAGATTCCATCAGGGTGTATACGAAACAGATCGATGAGATTCACCAGATCGCTGTAACAAAACTGATCAGGGACGCAGATAGGAACGGTGTCAAAGCAAGAACTTTTGGTTCGATCATGGCCATACTGGCTTCAGTGGCAGCTATGTTCATTTTCGGATATATTGCCTATAAAGTGAGGCAGCAGCAATTATTGATCGCCAAACTGGATGCTTCGGAAAAAATGTCTAAACAGGCTGCCCAGCTTAAAGAGAATTTTTTGGCCAATATGAGTCATGAGATCCGGACGCCAATGAATGCGATCCTTGGATTCACTAACCTCCTGCAAAACCAGCAGCTTGATCCCAAGTCGATAGAATATGTGCAGACCATCAGGAAATCTGGCCAGAATTTATTGAATATCATCAATGATATTCTTGACCTATCGAAGATCGAAGCCGGTATGATGCGGATCG
>JAHEFC010000179.1 GCA_024640385.1 Sphingobacteriales bacterium | reverse complement strand
ACACATTATATGAGAAAATTATTCACCCTCCTGCTCACTGTTGCCATTGTTTCATTTGTAGCTGCACCGGCGGGAATTTCAAAAAAAGAAAGGAAAACTGCTTCCAAATTTCTCAGGGATTCAGAAGATAATGCGCTGAACCTGGTCAGCAAACTCAGCGAAGCACAGCTGAAATTCAAGTCCGCACCAGATAAATGGAGTGTTGAAGAATGTATGATGCATATTGCCGCCTCAGAAAAAATGTTGCGGGGCATGGTGGACCAGGGAATGCAGGCAGCTGCCAATCCGGAAAAAAGAGCCGACATTAAAATGACCGATGAGCAGATCATGTCCATGATCGAAGACAGGACCAATAAGGTTAAAACATTCCCACCTTTGGAGCCGCCAAACACAGGATTCAAATCAACTGCTGAAGCAATAGCATCTTTCAAAGAAAACAGGGCAAAACTTATCGACTATGTAAAAACAACCAATGATGATCTTCGAAATCATGTGATCACATTACCCCGGGGCTCATTCGACGCCTATCAGATGACGCTATTCATTGGCGGCCACACCAACAGGCATGTGAACCAGATGAAAGAGGTGATGGCGGATCCCGGTTTTCCAAAGAATTGATCTTTTCGTAAAAAAACATTGGTTGCAAAAGCCCGGGCAGGCCTGAAAAAATAATTCTTCCTGCCATGTTTCCTGCTGTTCATTCCTTTGTGCTAATTTCAGCCCTTTCAGTGATACAACAATGAACAGGCATTGGCGAAAATTCCTTTTGATCTTACCGGTAATGGTGATGGCATTATCGTGCCTGTCGCAGTACCAAACTAATGTGATCATCCCCGTTGGAGACTCCCAGATCATCACAAACAAGATGGAGGTGTTCAAAACGGTTCAGGAGCTTTCCCTGGACTCAATACTTAAGCCTTCGATCAGCAACCGGTTTGAACATTTTACTGATAAATCGATCCTGTTTCAGGGCTGGGATCCATATTACTACTGGTTCCGGTTCGTAGTCAAAAACACTGACTCACTGGCCAAAAATTATTTCCTGCTAATGGGCCACTTGGCCCATCAGGAGTCCGAGATCTACCAGAAGATCAATGGCACATGGGTGGCAACGGCCAGGTCGGGCAACCAATACCGGTTTAAAGAACTACCCTATCCCTATATCCATCATGTTCTGCCGCTGCAAGTCAGGCCCAACAGCATTGATACGTTTTACCTGAAGTACGACTACCTCATCAATTTCAAAACATTCGTATTTGTGCTGCAAAGCCCCGAAGCCATGCAGAAACTGGCCAACCAGGTGTATTTTGACTTTGGGCTGATCCTGGGGATATTGGCATTGTTCCTGTTCCTCAATATCTACCTCTATTTTACCATTAAGGATAAACTTCACCTCTGGTATGCCGCCTACCTCGTTTTTGTGATCTTCCTGATCATGAGATATGAGGGCCTGGATAAACAATTTCTGGGTCTTGATACCATAACTGCCCAGCGCCTTACGCCGGTGCAGGCCATTGCAGCCCTCGCCTGCTTTATGCAGATGCATCTTATCCAGATGTTCTTATCCAACATTAAGAAAGATGAGCTTCTTTATAAGATAACCTCATTTGTCAAATACAACCTGCTGGTCAGTGGAATTGCCCATATCATCACCTTCTATCTTAATGTGGATTACCGGATCGAAGAAGCTGTATTTGAATGGTCAAACAAGAGCCTTAACGTAGGATTGATCTTCACCATCATCATTTGTATTGTAAGCTACCTGAGGAAATTCAAGCCTGCCATGTTTGTGCTGTTGGGGACGATAATTTTTCTCTTAGGAGGCCTTGAAAAATTATTATTCCTCGAGAATGTGACTTACACCTTCCCTCCTTCACTTTTTGAAATTGGCCTGGTGATAGAAACCGCTATCCTATCATTTGCGATGATGTACCGGTACAGGACTTTCATGAAAGAGAAAGAAGACCTGGAAGCCGTATTGTCTTATCAGAACAACCAGGTCGCGAATAATATTCTCCTGGCACAGGAGGCAGAAAGGAAAAGGATCGCTGAAGACCTGCACGATGAGATCGGGAGCAGCCTTGCCGTGCTCAAGATCCGGATGCAGAATATGAATATCAGGAAAGAAGACCTTGACGAACTGATTACCATAGTAGACAAAGCATCCAGTGATACCAGGAACATATCACATAACCTGATGCCCCCGGAATTTGAAAAAACTTCCTTGCAGGATCTGCTCCAGGGTTATTATTACAAACTGAACCTGGAATCCAGCACAAAATTCCTGTTCATTTCCAAAGGGCGTGGCCAGCAGTTTGAGAAAAGTACAGAACTGATGATCTACCGCATCATCATTGAGATCACAAGGAATATCCTTATGCACTCAAAAGCCACAGAAGCCACCATACAGCTCATCTATGAGGATAATGGACTTGAGATCATGGCGGAAGATAATGGCATTGGCATAAAGAAATCCGATTCAGGTGGAATAGGCATGAAGAACATTTACTCCCGTGTAAATTACATCAACGGTGAGATCAGCATTGACACCGGCAAAAAAGGAACAACAATAATTATTTTTGTACCTTATAAAAAGGAAACCAGCATATGAGCAAGGATATCAACATGATCATAGCAGATGATCACAAAATTTTCATCGACGGATTGAAACTTCTGCTTAAAGACGAGCCTGACATGAAGATCCTGGCTGTTGCCGGCAATGGAAAAGAATTAATGGATATGCTGCCCACATTCAATCCTGATATTGTACTCCTCGATATCAATATGCCAGTGATCAACGGGCTGGAAACCGGGCGGATGATCAGGCAGACTTATCCGCATATCAAATTCATGATGCTTTCCACTTATAACGATGAGCACCTGATTGAAAAAGCAAGGCAGTATGGCGCTAATGCATATGTCTTGAAGACTGCCAACAAAGATGAGTTATTGAAAAATATCCGCTGTGTTTACAAAGGTGGTTCCTGCTTTCCTGAAAGAAGCTCTTTTTCCAAATCTGAATTCGATTCGAGGGATCAGTTTCTTAAACAATTCGACCTTACGAAAAGGGAAGTTGAGATCCTCAGACTGATCAGGAAAGACAACTCCAATCAGCAGATCGCCGATGAACTCTATCTCAGCGTGTATACCGTTCAAACACACAGGAAGAACATCATGAGCAAGCTAAACATCAATACGTCCACTGCGCTGATGAAATTCATCCTGGAGAACAACATCTAGGGCTGGCAGATGGAAAGGAAAAAATTTGCAGGCTCCGGTACAATACAGGAACCTGCAAACTGAAATTCATTTGATCAGCTGAATGTGTCAGACATCAGGTTATTGAACCATTTTAGCATGTCTTCATAATGATGAGAGTTATATCCGTTCGATTCCACAACACCAGCGCCGGTGGGCATCATCTTGCGGGTTGCCGGATCGTAACGGAATACAACAGTTAGAAATGAAGCAGTTGTTTTTGTAATGGGGGTGAAACATGAAGAATTTGTGATCGGTGATTGATTGACCTGTAAACCCTGGAACATCTTTATGATCGCATCGGCACAAACCTTTGCCTCCGCATTGGCAATATGCCCGGCTTTGGGCTGCGTAGTTGAAGAAGAATCACCGATTATATGTACAAAAGGGATAGCAGTGGACTCATAAGTCAGCACGTCAACAACAGCCCACCTTGCATCGGCAGAATTGTTAAGTCCAAGGCCCGACATGGATATGATATTCCCTGCCTTATGCGATGGAATGGCGTTGATCACTTTACCCTTGAATGAACCCAAATTGGTAACAACAGTTGAGGTATCAGCATCAATATTGGAAATAACTGCATTGGGGACATAAGTGACGATGCTCTTATGGGTCACATTAAATGCATTGCCGAAATTGACCGGCTCTGCCTGTATCTTGTCATTTGCATCCAACACAACTACTTTGCCGCCGCCTTTGGCATTTTTCAGATAATCTGCCACAACGCAAGCGCGTTCATACGGACCCGGAGGACAGCGATAGGGCGATTTAGGGATTGTCAGTATGAATGTATCCTTGTTTGTCATGCCCTGTATCTGTGATTTCAGCGTGGTTGTTTGAGTCCCGGCTTTCCACGCGTGCATGATCTTTTCCCTATTCATGGTGGAACCAGACATGGGTATTGGAATGAAATCAATTCCTGGTGCCAATACAAGCCTGTCGTAACCCAAAACTGTCCCGTTACTGAGTGTAACACTTTTTGAACCCGGATTCAAGCCGGTTACTGAATAGTTCATCACTTTTACCCCATACTTGGATTTCAAATTGGCGTAAGTGAATGCCAGTTGACTCAAACTCCGCTCACCAGTGAGCACCATGTTGCTGAATATATTGGAATAGTACGTGGCATTAGGTTCTACCAGTGTTACATCCATTCCGGCTCCGCCCCACAGGCGCAGGTATTTGGCGATCGTAGTTCCTGCCATGCCTCCGCCAACAACAACTACTCTGCCAACTGCACCAGCATTCTGCAGAAAATTCATCGCCGCCGAATTCAATCCATTGGCTTTTACATCCTGTAAAAAAGCGAGGCCCAAAGTAGTGGCACCCAGGTTAGTAAGAAAATTCCTTCTTTTCATGTTAGCGGTTTATTATTGTTTTGAAAAATAGTCTGCAATTAAACTGATCTCCTCGGGGGTATATGCGTAAGCATGGACATACATAATATCCATATTTGCAGGCTTAGTTCTGTAACTGTTGAATTTGTTTACTATTGAAGAGGCGCTTTGCGTGGCGATCTTCAATTCTCCTGCATAACCGTTTGTACCATGGCATTGGAAACAATTGGCAGCAAGGGCTCTGCCGGGATGATCAAGTGTTGCTGTTCCTGCAGAAACCGTTTGTGGCAGATCAGTCTTTTTCTCAACCATCTCCTTCTGGCAGGAGAAGAACAGTGCAGACATGACAAGTGTACTGAACAAGGTTGTTTTGAAGGTTTTGTTGGTCATACATAAATTATTGACAGTGAGTAATGGAAACATACTTATCAATACACTGACGCGTATCGCAAACTCTGATCTGCAAGCGAGGGAGACCTGCTGAAAAAGAATTATTAATCCTTACAAGGTAATAGGGGAAATCTCTCTGAAGGGTCTACAAAAGGGAATTAGCGTATAAGAGGATAGAACGAAATTTTACAAAATATTTATTCCAGAAAGTGACAATTGTCACAACACCACAAAAAATCTCAAATATTATTTACAGGTATCTGTACCTGAATAATACCAATGAGGTAACATATATTTTGAAACCTGTATACAGAAATGCTAAATTCTGTTTACTGATATTAATCTTAAAGCAATCAACAATAGTTATGCCAATTTTCAGCTACTGAAATTTCAATTGCTCCGATGGTCTTTTCAATGGCGGGGAGATGAACAATTGCCTTCATCCTTCTCTCTAATTTCGGCAGTACTTTAGTAACCCTATTATGTGAACACCGGGTCATATTATTTTTTCATAGTATGACCGCCTTGCTATTTCTTGTATTTACACATAGAAGGATCGGACTTGACATAGTAAGATCTGTAGTTTGACGCTTGGGGATCCATACATCCTTTGAGGTCAAGTATTTCGATCTTGCGGAATTCAACGGGATGGCTTTCGCTCTGCAAAGAAATTGTGCCTTCCTGGAGTAGCATACCATCAGTCCCCCATGTTATTTCCTGGCCGCTGACATTTCCGCCACCTATCTGAGGTTTCTCGTAACTCAGCACTTCTTTCCCGTTTGCATAATGTTTTACAATACTGTCGCCCAGTACAAGTACTTCCGCAGTCACCCACTGATCACCATGATATGTATCTGAGTTGGAATTGATACAATGCTGTGTGAGCAGTTTTCCATCCTTCACCACATTTGTTCCCGGAGTGCATAGGTTACAGGTTGTCCTGGGATCTTTACCGTTCCCGCCGAGCAACTGCACTTCTATGGAAACTGGGAAGTCCTGGTCTTTGCCCATGCTCTCCGGTGTTTGTCCGTGAATCATGATCCCGCTATTCCTGTAGGCCCAACCCGGGCCGTTCTTGGCTTGCTCGCCCACAAAACGGTATTGCAGCCGTATCCTGTAATAGCTGTATTTGTTCTTGTAAAAAATATGGCCGAATCGTTCATCGAACGATGGGTAAGCATCATATCTCACCACCATTTTCCGGTCTTCCACGCGGAAGGTGTTTCCAAAATTCTCCCCTGCTGGGTAGTGCCTGATCTTGACGGTCCAGCCATCCAGGTTTTTCCCGTTGAATATGGATTGCCATTGTTCTTTGGAAGATTTTTGTGCAAATGTCAGGCATGAAAGCGACAGGAATAGTAGGTTCAGGAAAATACGCATATAAAAGATGTATGATCACATAAAAGATACGGTGATTTTCTCTCTCTACCTCCAAGGTCCCTACCTCCAAGGTCGGGACCTTGGAGGTAGGGACCTTGGAGGTACTACAGGGAAGGAGCAGCCCAACCAATGACTTCCATCATTTTTCAGGGCTGGGCGAAGAACTACCTTGAGTATTCAAAATCTACATGTATGAAAAAAGATCATCACGATCTGCTATATTCTATATGGATTGACAGTCGTACAGCCATGATCATTCGCGACGAGCCGCACGGCACCCATCATTATGAGGTGATTCACAATGAGTATGATGCCCAAGAAAGGTTTGAAGGCGAGACAGATGATAAAACCGGGCTTTTCGGCGCAACCGTTTCCCGCCAGTTACACGATCAGAACAGGGACCATGAGCATATCAAAAAGTTCATTAAAGAGGTGGCACAAAAGGTAAGGTATGCCCACACTGTTCATATCCTCGGATCCGGACAGACCAGGTTTGCACTGCAGAACGAGATCGAGAGCCAGAAAGATCTGGCTAATATCATTATCACTAATTCTGCCTGCAAGAAACTGACCCGCCAGGAATTCGAAATGGAGGCAGAAAAACTGTTTTCCACCGAAGATGTTTGAGGGAAAAGCGATATCTTAATGATCGATTCACTCTCATCTACCTCCAAGGTCCCTGCCTCCAAGGTCGGTACCTTGGAGGCAGGGACCTTGGAGGTAGATGAGAAGAATATTAAGACACTCTCTAAACATCAATGATTACATATGCCCAGCTTTAAGTTGAACGTCAACAACAAGGACTACTCAGTGGATGTTGATGCCCAGATGCCACTGCTTTGGGTGATCAGGGACTTTGTGGGACTGAAAGGAACCAAATACGGATGCGGGATCTCCCAATGCGGAGCATGTACCGTGCATCTCGATGGAACCCCCATCCGATCCTGCATGACACCTGTATCACAGGCAGCAGGAAAAAAGATCACCACCATAGAAGGCGCCGAAGGGAATATCAGCGAAGCAGTTCAAAAAGCATGGATCGAACTGCAGGTTCCGCAATGCGGTTACTGCCAGAGCGGCCAGGTAATGAGCGCAGTTGCCCTGCTGAAGAACAACAAAAAACCCACTGATGCAGATATCGACGCAGCCATGCAGGGAAATCTCTGCCGCTGTGGTACGTATATGCGTATCCGTCAGGCCATCCATCGCGCCGCAGAACTGATCTGATCTTATCTCATCATCTTTCAACTTTTGCTGTATGCAAAGAAAAACTTCATTATCCCGCCGCAGTTTTATAGCCATCACCGGCATAACCGGCACCGGCTTCATCATTGGCCTGAACAACGCATGCAATAATGCGCCCAAAGTAGCCAACCTCAGCGAAGTGAAACAATGGTTCGAATTCACTCCATATGTACATATCGCCGATAACGGTATCGTTACCGTATTCAACACCAAGCCTGAAATTGGACAGGGCGTTTA
>JAHEFC010000497.1 GCA_024640385.1 Sphingobacteriales bacterium | reverse complement strand
CTGGCTTGACATCGTGTACCCGAAGGATACTGACTCCTTTGAGTAAAGCAACGGTATTCAGCGTGGTGGTGCCATTGAGGGCACCGTCAGGGTTTATCGCAAGCGTCTTCCAGATCATGGATTTGCGTGATAGTCCAACCATGATAGGTTTTCCCAGAATCCTGAAATAGTCAAGCCTGTTAAGCAGCTCAAAGTTTTGCTGTATGGTTTTGGAAAATCCAAACCCTGGATCAATGATCAGATCTTTTATTCCGCAGTCATGAAGTACACTGACTTTTTGATGAAAAAAATCTGTTATTTCCTTGATTAGATTTTCATAGGTTGAATGCTGGTTCATGTTCATCGGGTTACCCCGCATATGCATAGCGATATAGGGTACATTTAACCTGGCTACAGTGGCGAACATTTTTGGATCCAATTCGCCGGATGAGATATCGTTGACGATGCAGGCGCCCTCCTGAACAGCGGCAGAAGCAACTTCACTTCTGAATGTGTCAATGGAAATAATGGCATCCGGAAAACGGTTTGAGATTAACTTAATGGCCCGGATAGCCCGCTTCGATTCTTCGTGCTCTGGCACATCTTCTGCTCCCGGGCGGGATGAATATCCCCCAACATCAATAAAGTCTGCCCCTTCATGGACCATTTTCTCAACCTGAATGATTATTGCATCATCAGAATCGTACCGACTTCCATCAAAAAAGCTGTCGGGAGTGACATTGAGAACACCCATGATTTTCGGAGAGGAGAACTCCTGCAACCGCCCACGGAGGTTTAATGTCTTCTTTGTTGAAAAAAATTTACTTTCCGGCACAGATTTCATGTAGGGTGTGATGGAATTATCGTTCAAATTAAGAAGTTTGCCAGCTAAAGCATACCGCCTTGATTGAAAAAACATCTGCCGAGTACAGAGAAGTAATTGTAACATGCAAGTCTTTGTTCGAAAAGAAGACCAGGGATTATGGTACTGCCTGGAGAATTTTACGCTTGCCATCAATCACCGATCAGATTTTTATTAAAGCACAACGCATCCGAAGCATTCAGGAAAAGGGCAAACAGAAAGTTGATGACCCGATCAATGATGAATTTATCGGCATCATCAATTATTGCATTATGGCGCTCATGCAGATGCGACTCGAACACAATTCCTCTCTGGAACTGACATTCGAGGAACTTGAGCCTATTTACGATAATGTCGTTAATGACACATTCGAGTTACTGCAACAGAAGAATCATGATTATGGCGAGGCCTGGCGCGAGATGCGTGTCACCTCAATAACCGACATAATTCTTATGAAACTGCTTCGGGTAAAACAGATTGAGGACAACCAGGGAAAGACACTCATCAGTGAAGGAGTAAAAGCTAACTATCAGGATATGATCAATTATTCGGTGTTTGCTATGATATTATCAAAAACATAATGTATGATAGGAAGGATTCTTGACCAGGTTGCCAGGTTTTTCGTTGGGGGACTTTTTATTTTTTCGGGCCTTATCAAATTGAACGACCCTATTGGGACTGAAATTAAACTCGAAGAGTATTTTGAGGTGTTTGCTGATGACTTCGGAACTTTCTTCTTATGGTTTAAACCGTATGCGTTGGAAATTGGAATGGTGCTGATCGTTTTAGAAGTTGTACTGGGGTTCGCGGTACTGTTGTACTACAGGATGAACCTTACAACCAAAGTACTCCTGAGCTTGATGATCTTTTTTACCTTCCTTACTTTCTACTCAGCTTACTTTGACAAAGTAACAGACTGTGGTTGTTTTGGTGATGCCATCAAACTTACACCCTGGGAATCATTCTGGAAGGATATCGTATTGATGGTATTTGTGCTGCATTTGTTCTGGTACCGGAAAAAATATCAGTCGGTACTTGACACAAAAATGGGACACATAGCCATTCTTGTAGTAACCATAATAGGTTTTGTTCTGGGTATTTACGCGGTCAGGCACCTTCCATTTATTGATTTCAGAGCCTACCGGATTGGCAATAATATTCCTCAGGAAATGCAGCCTCCAGAGCAGCCTGTATTTGAATATACTTTTCAAAAGAAGGACGGGGAGTTGATAAAATCAGCAGCATACCTTACCGACACAGTTGCCTATAAATACGTGGGTGTGGAACAACTTAATGAAGAACGCACCAAAGCGAAAATTACAGACTTTGCAGTTTATACTGTTGAAGGGGAGGATGTAACACCCCGAACATTTGAAGGACCTAAGCTTTTCATTATTATTTACGACGTGACCAGGGCATCGGTAAAAAACATGGATAAAATCCGGCAGTTGGCAAAAAGTCTTGATGGAAAGATTGAGATTATGGTCCTTACCGCCTCTGCCGCCGATCAATTTGAAGAGTTTCGCCACCAGCATCAATTGGCCGTGCCCTACTTCTATGCAGATGCTACTGTTCTCAAAACGATAGTTCGTGCGAATCCAGGTATTACGTTATGGGTAAATGGAACCGTGATGGGAATGTGGCATGATAATGATACGCCCGATGCCAATGAGGTGATGGAATTAATCAGGTAAACAGGGATGAAGATTTATTTGATCGGAATGCCTGGTTCGGGCAAAAGCACACTGGGCAAAAAACTTGCAAGAGAACTGTTGGTGGAATTTGTTGATCTGGACCATGTAATTGAAACAAGAGAAGGAAAGTCTATAAAAGAGATTTTCTCCCTGCACGGCGAAGATTATTTCAGACAGGTTGAGTCGAAGGTTCTCGCGGAGTGGTCCGCTTCATTAATCAGCTTCGTTATGGCTACCGGGGGTGGAACACCTTGTTTTTATAACGGTATTGAAGTGATTAACGATACTGGATTAAGTATTTTTCTGGATGTTCCGGTCAGTCAACTTTTGGCCAGGCTGGAAAAAAAAACAGACAGGCCATTATTAAGTGCTACCGATAAACA
>JAHEFC010000496.1 GCA_024640385.1 Sphingobacteriales bacterium | reverse complement strand
CCACTCATGTCACCTGGCTTTCTATAGGCTATCTCGTGATAGTCGGGTCCATCATCACTTTTGCCGCTTTCATTTATTCACTGAAAAGACTGCCGCCGGCGCAGGCCTCGGTGTATGCATATATCAATCCCATAGTTGCCGTTATCATCGGGGCGATCCTGAATAACGAAAAACTGAATATCATCATCGCTGCAGGAACACTGGTCACTATCCTCGGGGTTTACCTGGTGAATACCGGTTTCAGGAAAGCAAAACTGAAAGACGAAAGTTAGAGATCCCAGTACACTACTTCATCGAGGAAGATCTCATACACTTCTTTCCAGCCTGCAAAGCCGGGTTCATCACTGAAGAAATTATTGTGAGATATGGTCATGAGCTGCCCGCCGGCCCTTTTCACTACATCATGATATGCTTTGATCTCAGAAAATGCCTGGGCAGGCGTGTAATGTTGTTCATAATAACTGTTTGCATCCATCCAGCAGAACGGATGTACTCGCAGTGCAGTGACCTTTTCCTGCTCAAGATCGTACCACATGAAAGGAGTTGACACGGAGGCACGGAAACCATTGATACTCCCATAACCCATGGAAAAATCATCGGAAAAGGACTCCCCGATAAGTTTGCGGTAATCCGCAGGGAGGCTGAACGCTATATAGTGAAATCGGCTATTCGTAACCGTTTGACCTGTCAGCGCAGCGAGCTCTCCGGTCTCCCGCCGGAATATCTTTATGTTGTTCCGCGAACTCCATGAAGGATGTATCCCGGTTCTATAGCCTGCTGCATGATAACCGACAAGGCTTTTCATGTGGCGGTTCGAAAGTGGTATATTCTTGTCGTACCTGCCGGCCTGTTCCGCCAGCAGGAAAAAATAGTAAGGCTTAAGCGCAAACTTGAGATGAAGTGCATCCAGCCATTCATAAACATCGTAAGGATCATTTCTTTTACCCCTGAGTACATCTATCCTTTTCCGGCATTGTTTAAGATCACCGGCAAGAAATGACCTCAGGAATCCGCCTGCATTTCTCCATATTCCCTTATGCAGGTATGCCCAGGCCATGTCGATATCATAGGTAGGGATGAATCTGAAACTGCGTTTACCCGGGATCATATCGGCTTTTGAGATCCTGAATAATTTTATGAGTTCAACAGCCCAGAGATCAAGTAATGGAATATTGAGAAAATTATGACGATAGGCCATGCTGTTAACGTGGTCATATCTTCCATACATGTCTTTTTTGTGCGGCAGATATTCCTCATAACGGCTCAATAGAAAGAATGACGCGGAAAAAATATCGAAGGGAAGATCACCTTCAGTCAGAAAAAAGCAAGGGAGATCTTTCCAGTTGCTGAACACTGTTGTCTGCTCCATTATTCCCTCTTGTTCCAGTAATCCATGCGGACTGATATGCAGTGCAGCGGGAATCAATTTCTCGTTGTGGTAACAGATACAGGGACCGTCATAGGCAGCGAGGTCTGACGGATCGGATGTAAAAGAGACATTCAGCCCGCAAAGTTCTTCTATGAAGTAACTTACTATATAATGGAATCGTGGGCCGGAACCGGCACTATATACGAGCATCGAACGTAAAATAATGAATTGAAAATGGTCAATTCTAAGAAACAGTTTTCATCTTCTCTTTCCAGAGCTGGTTGAAAGTCTTGTCTGAGAAATCAAGATCAGCGCGATAGGTATTCCATCCCTTGAACATCCTGCTCACTACCCAGTTCTTGATGTTTCCGTTTGCCAGGTTCATCATACCCCTGTTCAGCGATGCCTGCCGCCATGCCTTCCAGGCCAGCCTTTCAGACAATGTGCTGCTGCCAAATGCCACAGCTTCATATCGGTTCTCAAGAAGCAGTTCGTGCAGGTTGATCTTGACTGCGCACACTTCGGTGCAATTACCGCATAACGAAGATGCATAACTCAGATGCTTCCATTCCCCCAGATCCCTGAGATGGGGAGTGATCACACTTCCGATAGGTCCACTGTAGGTAGTACCATAAGTGTGACCGCCGATATTTTTGTATACCGGGCAGGCATTCAGGCAGGCTCCGCAACGGATACAGTAAAGGCTTTCACGCGTTTTTTCTTTCAGCAGGTTTGTTCTGCCATTATCCAGCAGCACTACATACATTTCTTCAGGACCATCAGATTCGCCTGCCCGCCTCGGACCGCTGATGACTGAATTGTAAACAGTGATCTTCTGCCCTGTGCCGTAAGTGGCCAACAGGGGCCAAAACACATGCAGGTCATTCAACGATGGTATCAGCTTTTCAATACCCACCACTGCAATATGCGTTTTGGGCCAGGAACAGCTCAGCCTGCCGTTGCCCTCATTCTCTGTTACAGCAATGGAACCCGTATCAGCGATCAGGAAATTCGCACCGGTAACACCAACCTCTGCACTGGTATATTTTGATCTGAGTTTTTCCCTTGCTACCAGGGTAAGTTCTTCTGGCGACAATGAAGGGTCCGTATTCAGTTTATCCGCAAATAATCTGGCAACATCTTCCTTGCTCTTGTGCATGGCAGGCGTTACAATATGATAAGGAGCTTCCCCGTCAAGCTGCTGAATATACTCTCCCAGATCGGTCTCCACACTCTCAATGCCATGCTCCGCCAGGAAATCATTCAGGTGTATCTCCTCGGTGACCATGCTCTTGCTTTTCACCAGGGAACTGCATTGTTTGGCACGACAGATCTCCAAAATAGCTTCCTGGGCCTGTTCCGTATTTTCGGCCCAGATCACTTTACCACCATTCCTGGTAAAATTATCTTCGAACTGCTCGAGATACCGGTCCAGTTTCTCCATCACCCTCCACTTCAGGTTCTTGGCCTTCTCGCGTGCCAGGTTGAGATCATGGAACTGGCTTTTGCCCTGGGGTACAACCGCATTATATTTAGCGATATTGAAATTGATCTTT
>JAHEFC010000495.1 GCA_024640385.1 Sphingobacteriales bacterium | reverse complement strand
CCCGTGTAGGTAATTTTGCACCGGCCATCAGTATTGAAGGATTTGAGGAAACAACAGATTTCAGAAGAGGAAAGGGTACGTACGAGAAAGTTATCCGGGCAATGGATATTATGCGGAAATATGGCAACTTTTTTGGCTATTCGGCAACTTATCACCGCAAGAATACCGATGTAATGGCTTCTGATGAATTCATCAACCTGATGATAGAAAAAGGATGCCGGTTTGGCTGGTACTTCACCTATATGCCGGTAGGCAGTGATGCCAGAACGGAGTTGATCGTAACACCGGAACAAAGAGCTTTCATGTATCACCGCATCAGGGAAATAAGGAATACAAAGCCACTGTTTTTGATGGATTTCTGGAATGATGGTGAATTTGTTGGTGGATGCATAGCAGGTGGCAGGAAATATATGCATATCAATGCTAGGGGCGATGTAGAACCTTGTGCATTCATACACTATTCGAATGTCAACATAAAAGATGTTTCCTTGCTGGAGGCATTGCGGCAGCCGATTTTTCAGCAATACAGGGAAAATTTCCCGTTCAATCAAAATCCCCTTAGGCCATGCCCATGTCTTGACAATCCTGAGAAACTCCGGAAGATGGTAAACAATGCATGTGCACCATCCACCCAGATCAATGATCCAGAATCGGTGGAGGCCCTTACGGCAAAATGCGCTGAACATTCGTGCGGATGGGCGCCCGTGGCTGAAGAACTATTAAAAAACAACCCGAAAAAAATCATTGTAACTGAAACGCATGCATGACAATGGTTTAGTGTTATCCATCATTGTATGTTTAAGCAATACAGGTAACTGGCAATGAAAATTTTGACCTATTCACGAATAATTTGTTTTTCCGTTTTTCTGTTTTGGATAAACGAGCCAATGCATGGCCAGGGCAACATTTCGGTTACTGCAGATAATGCTTTGTATGAAATTCTCAACTTAAGAACAGTTTCTGCCCGCTCCCTGATTACAAAAGGAAAAATGGATGAGCCGGGAAACCTCTATTATGAATACCTCGAAAACTGGCTGGAGGTAATTGAATTAAGTGTATATGAACAGGATGAACGTTATCCCAGGTACCTGCAGTCTTTTGAAAACCGCATTAAAAGAATCAAGGCAACACAAAATAAATCTTCGCCATCCTACAATATCCTGCTTGGCGAGATGTATGCCCATGCAGGTATGGCCAACCTGCTATATAACGATTACCTGTCAGGCTTTAGGAAAATATTGGCGGCAGATGAATATGTAGACAGGAATCTCAAAGAGCATCCCGGGTATTGGATGAATGACAAGTTGAGTGGAACCATGCATGTGGCATTTGACATGATGCCATCTGTTCTCAGGTGGTTTGCCAACCTTTTTGGATTAAAGGGCAATGCAGCTACAGGCTATAAACAACTTGACCAGTATATGAAGATTGCTCAAAATCAGCCCGGATTGCAGTCTGAAGCATTGCTTTATTACAGTTTTGTACTTAAGCTGAGCAAACGGGAACAGGAAGCTGCTGAATTTATGAAGAGAGGCACCAACTTGTTTCATTCCCCCGCCCTCAACATTTACTTTCTTTCAAATTTGTTTTATGTTGCTGGTAGAAACGAAGAAGCGCTTATTACACTTAATAGTTTCCCGAAAGACAAAATTGAAGTACCCTTCCGGCATATTAACTATCTCGAGGGAAAAGCAAAAATGAACCGCCTGGATCCTGACGCAAACGTTCCACTTTCAAAATACCTGGAAGCATCTCACTTCAAAAACAATAAAAGGGAAGTTTGCCTCAAGCTATCCTACTTCTATTTCATGCTCAATGACAGAGACCGGTTCAACTATTATACAAAGTTGATTGACAAACTTCCAAAAGCAAAGATGGATCGCGACAAGGAGGCTGATGTTGAAAATGACCGTGGTTATGAACCACATCCGGCATTGCTTAAAGCCCGATTTCTAATTGCCGGTGGTTATTTCAATAAGGCCAGGGCCGTCATTCAAACCATTGCTTTCAATACATTATCTTTTAAAGCCTATCAAACCGAGTACTACCTTTTGCTGGCCAAGATTGGAATAGCGAATCGACAATTTGATGAAGCCATTGTTCTCTGTAACAGGGCTATTTCAATTGGCAGGAAAATGAAAGAGCACTATGCAGCTGATGCAGCCCTGGTGGCAGGCATAGCTGCACAGCAGGAAAACAAAATAAATGTGGCGATTGATTACTGGAAAAATTCATTGGACATTGATGGTCAGGAAGACGTATATATCGAGAACATTCATAAAAATGCCAGGGTTAAAATAGATTTATTCAAAGGCTATGCCTCCCGGTAAGAGGAAGTCAAAAAAAATTTCAGC
Organism: Sphingobacteriales bacterium; assembly: GCA_024640385.1. Taxonomy (GTDB): domain Bacteria; phylum Bacteroidota; class Bacteroidia; order Chitinophagales; family Chitinophagaceae; genus Pollutibacter. Next base: position 577 of record JAHEFC010000495.1, on the reverse strand, counting down.
GCCACACAGTAAAAAATGGCATCCTTTTTTTTACCACCTTATTTATTGTACTTCATTGCAATTAAGTCCCTTTTTAAACTATCTCCTACTCCTTGTAATTCCTATTGTACCCCATTTCGCTTTTCATAAATGTGCCGATTCCATTCATATAATTTTAAAACATCTTTAAAGCATATAATGTTACATTTGGTTTCTAAAACTATTAGCAATGAAAAAATTACTCACTATCGCATTAATAGCTTCCGGATTGATGATATCAATACATGAAGCCAGTGCTCAAAATGAAGATAAAAGTAAGCGACCCAGCCCGCCGGCAAAGGTTACAGAAAAAGTGAAAAGTGGCGCTACTATTAGCATTGATTACAGCCAGCCATCAGTAAAAGGAAGAACCATTGGTAAAGACCTGGAACCAATGGAAGGAAAGGTATGGCGCACCGGCGCAAATGAAGCCACTGTATTTGAAACTGATAAAGACATTAAAGTAGGAGGTGAAAAATTACCAGCTGGTAAATATGCCTTATTCACCATTTTTAATGGCAACGATGTTACTCTTATATTTAATAAAACCTGGAATCAG
>JAHEFC010000494.1 GCA_024640385.1 Sphingobacteriales bacterium | reverse complement strand
TACCGTGAATGAACCTGTGTAGCAAAAAAGATTCAGGACCTTCTTGCCCGCTGATTCATCCCTTACTATTCCCCTTGTGATCCTGTGATCAAGAAAAAGGCCGGTATCGAGATAATCTGAGAGGTTTACAATAAACTTCAGCCCGCCTTCCTCCACCACAAACTCCTGTTTGGCGTTACCGGTTTTCAGGTACTGACCCTGCCGCCCTGCTTTCCGTTCCCTGCGCTTGCAGAACAGGTGGGCAAGATCCACCCTGAGCACATCGGAAATGGCCTGAAGGCTGGCATTCAGCCATTCATCATATTCATCATCGCTGAGTTTATGCTGGCTCCTGTACTCGGCAACATACACTGCGGAGCCGTAGATCTCAATGATCAGGGGAAATTCCGGCAGGTCGCGGTCGTACAACCGGTAACAATGAATACCCTGGCGGCGGGCGAGCCGGGAGCGGTGCCTGTACACTTTCTCCAGCCTGTTGCGGAACATTTCATACTTACCAGTCTGAGGAATGGTCATCCATGCAAATCTACAATTGTTTAACTTTAACTATGTCTAATGCGAGACGACAGAATGTGGATACGGTCACATTGAAATTGAATGGGGCGCCGGCGGCATTTGTGTTCAGGACCATGGAAGAGATAGAATCCATGCAAAATGCATCAAGTGCACTTTTACCCCACCGGCACAATTATTATACGATCATATGGGTAAGGCAGGGCAGCGGAATGCACCATATAGACTTCCGGTCCTATGTTGTGAATCCGGACACCATCTATTTTCTTACCCCGGAACAGGTGCACCACCTGGAACTGGATGAAGGATCCAAAGGTTATGTATTATTATTTACACCAGACTTCCTGCACGAGCATGGCCTGTCCCAGCAATGGATAGAGAACACTGGTTTTTTTTTCCGCTGCGATGATATGGCTCCTTTTCACCTTGAACCCGACATGGATATCAAATACCTTGAACACCTGGTGCACCATATCAGAGACGAATTCAAAAAAGCCGATGCTTTTTACCTGGATGCCATCGGGTCATGGCTGAAGCTTTTTCTTTTGGAATGCAAAAGACTTTCCCAGGATCAGAAGCCTGCTGCTGAAGTACGCACAAACACCCGCGCTTTACTGGTCAAACAATTCAGAAACCTGCTGGAACTGAATTTCCAGCAATGGCACAAAGTGTCTGACTATGCCAGGGAATTGCATATAACACCCAACTACCTGAACGAGGTGATCTCCATGGAAACCGGTACTTCGGCCAAGGATTTCATCCTGAACCGGATCATGCTGGAAGCCAAAAGGTATGCCGGATTTGGAGACCTCAGCGCAAAAGAGGTTGCATACAACCTTGGTTTTGACGATCCCAGCCATTTTTCCAAGCTCTTCAGGCAGCACCAGGAGCAGAGTTTCTCTGATTTCCGGGAAACTACCCGTAAAAAATACCATTAGCGCCTTTGTTTTTCTATTGCCGCCGGTGAACCGATGGCGTAACTTTGATGTTATAACATCAATTTTAAAAAACATAGAAAAATGTCAACAGCAACAGCAACGCAAACAGCAACATGGGTAATCGACAATTACCACAGTGAAGTGCATTTTAAAGTAAAGCACCTGGTGATCACCACAGTAACCGGAAAATTCAACAGTTTCAGCGGTAAAGTAGTTACCGAAAACGATGATTTTACTGATGCAAAGATCTCTTTTAGTGCAGATATCAACAGCATTTCCACCGGAGCTGAAGGAAGGGACAACCACCTGAAATCTGCAGATTTCTTCGATGCAGAAAATCATCCCCAGCTGACATTCGAGAGCACAGGTTTTGCTAAAAAAGGTGACGATTATATACTGACCGGCGACCTTACCATCCGTGGTGTAACCAGGCCGGTGGAACTGAAAGTAGAATTCCTTGGTATTGAAAAAGATCCGTTTTATGGCAAAACCAAAGCAGGTTTTGAGATCAATGGAAAGATCCATCGTAAAGACTTTGGTCTGCAGTGGGACGTGTTAACAGAATCCGGTGGAGCAGTAGTAAGCAACGAGGTGAAACTGCACGCTAACATACAGCTGGACAAAGAAGCGTAAATAAAATAGATAAATAGTCAGATAGGGAGATAGAAAGTATGCATCAAGTACAACGGGATGTGAATGCTTTCTATTTCCCTGATTTTCTATCTCTCTATCTTGTAAAGCGTGATCATAGGCAGGATGATAAAGGCCAGCCAGATGACCAGATAAACCAGTTTTTGAAGATCACTGAGTTCATGTTCGGGCTCAGTGATTTTTTTATCCCTATACGGATCCCGTCGCCATAAAGCCAGGAGCCGGAACCACATCAACAGGATCAGGAAGATCAATAAATAGTTCCGGGTCCAATAGGCAATTAACCCCAAGGCGATCGAAGAAACGATGATGAACAGCGTCTGCACTCCCCTGCTGTGTTCCGGGAATAATACATCAAGCATCTGCCCGCCATCCATGGGAGTCACAGGCAGAAGATTGAATACATTAAGGAAGATGAACATCAATGCCAGGAGGTAGAAAAAATGCTGGTGGTTCTGTGTATAGATATAGGCACTGATCATTCCCAAAATGATGCCTGGCAGCGGCCCGGCAAACAGCACGATCATTTTCTTTCCGGGGTCAACTGCTGCGGGTTGCCCTGAAACAAAGGCACCGAACATGGGGACAAACAACATACGCACATTGCTGTAGCCAAAGCTGCGCATGGCAATGAAATGCCCCGACTCATGAATTATGATCACTGCCATCAGAAATGCAATGCTCCTCGCATCACGGAAGATCATATAGTAAATGCCGGCGTATAATACCAGGCTGATGAGCGTACGAAGAGCAGGCGACAGCCTCATGCATTGGCTTTGAAAACCTTCTCGAATTCTTCGAGCGAAACGATACCCTGCTTCCTCCAGACTTCTTT
>JAHEFC010000493.1 GCA_024640385.1 Sphingobacteriales bacterium | reverse complement strand
ACTGACTCCCGAAATTGCTGACCAGGTCACCACCGTGATGGGTACAAAAGAAGAAGCCTCTGGCATCGTAGGCAGGCTTCTTTTTGATAACCGGATCAACCCGATCAACTCCAAAAAAGGTGTTTTTTTCAACGTCAGCTATCGCGCCAATATGAGAGCGATCGGAAGCGACAGTAACTGGCAATCCCTTCAGCTGGATGCCCGCACCTATGTTCGGGTGCCTGCAAGATCGGAGAACGTGCTGACATTTTGGACCCTCCAGTGGCTGACAACAGGAGGCACCCCGCCATTCCTGCTACTGCCTTCAACGGGGTGGGACGACAATTACAATACAGGCAGGGGTTATATACAGGGACGATTCCGGGGCAGGAACATGCATTATGTTGAATCTGAATACAGGTACAGGATCACCCGCAATGGTTTCATCGGGGGCGTGGCGTTTGTCAACCTGCAGCGGTTTTCAGGGGACCTTTCAGAAGATTATGCCAAATTTCACCCCGGCTACGGCCTTGGACTCCGTATTAAACTGAACAAATATTCTGATACAAACCTTTGTATCGACTACGGTTTTGGCAGCTCTGGTTCAAAGGGTTTCTTTGTTAATCTTGCAGAAGTGTTCTGATTCTGTTTATGTAAAACCTAAATCCGTAATTTTCCTGACTATTATGTTCAAGCAGAGATCTTTCCTGACCATCATATCCATTTTCATTTTCCTTATCCTTTCGGTAATACTACTGGAGTATTGCAAACCATCGAATGACAAAGGAAAGATGGAGCCTGAACCGAATGCATTTGTGGGCGACCAGAAATGCCAGTCTTGCCACGCGAAGGAGTACAGCCTCTGGCAGCAGTCTGACCATTTCAAGGCGATGGAACCGGCCAACGACAGTACTGTAATTGGCGATTTCAACAATGCAAGTATTACAGCAGATGGCGTCAGCTCAAAGTTTTTCAGGAAAGACGGCAAGTACTTCATCAATACCCAGGGACCTGATGGACTTAATCATGATTATGAGGTGCTGTATACTTTCGGATTCAAGCCCCTTCAGCAGTACCTTGTAGCTTTTCCAGGCGGGCGGATGCAGGTGCCCAGGGTAAGTTGGGATGTGAATAAGAAGAAATGGTTCCATCAGTATGCCGGTCAGAAGATCCATCACCAGGACTGGCTGCACTGGACCGGGGGAGGTCAGAACTGGAATACCATGTGTGCCTCTTGCCACTCTACCAATCTGCAAAAAAACTATATGGCAGATGCGGATAGTTTTCATACCACCTACTCTGTAATCAATGTCAGCTGCGAGAGCTGCCACGGACCCGCTAAAAATCATATCAGTTTTGTTGAGTCAGAAGCATACCGGAAAGGAGAGCGGATAAAACATTCCTACTTACAGCCTGTTGACAGTCCCAATGTGATCCAGGTGAATTCATGTGTCCCCTGCCATGCCCGTAAGGCAGACCTTGCAGCCAATATTGTCAGTAGCCCTGAGATCATGGATAATTTTATCCCGGAGATCCCGTCTACTGAGTTTTTTCATGCCGATGGACAGGTAGATGATGAGGACTATATCTATACGTCCTTCCTGCAGAGCAAGATGTTCCACCGGACCGTGAAATGCAGTAATTGCCACGATCCGCATTCCGGGAAACTGGTGTTGCCGGCTACGCTGGTCTGTATGCAGTGCCATGCGAAGAAATACGAATCATTTGAACATACCCGACATGAGGCAAAATTGAACCAGGTGAACTGCGTGAGTTGCCACATGCCCGGCAAGTTTTATATGGGCAATGATTTCAGGCACGATCACAGTTTCAGGGTTCCCAGGCCTGATCTCAGTGTGAAGTACGGCACTCCCAATGCATGCAATATGTGCCATACTGATAAGAAGGCGCAATGGGCCTCGGATGCCGTTGTGAAATGGTTCGGCCCCGAGCGTAAATACCATTTTGCAGATGACCTTATTCCGGGGAGTAAGGGCGATGCTGCATCTGAATCGCATTTACGGAGACTTCTGGCCGATACATCGGTGCCTGCGATCGTGAAGGCAACAGCGGCAGATTATTTGAGGAATATACCCACACTGACTGCGCTCAATGCTTTATTGCAGGCACTTAAAAATCCTGATGCGCAGGTGAGATACAGGGCCTTGCGTTCTCTTCCATCCTTTCCATATGAACAGTGGAAAGATGCGGCAGCGCCCATGTTTGACGATAAAGTAAAAGCGGTAAGAATTGCTGCGGCCGATCTGTTTCTGCAGGTGCCGGTTGAGCAGATACCGGTCGATTACCGGAACTCATTTTCCAGCGCGAAACAGGAATTGCAGCAATATCTGATGTACCAGGCAGATTTTTCAGTGGGTAATGTAATGATCGGCGATTTCTATTACCGTCTTAACGACCAGATGAGTGCTGAGAAATACTATAAGCGTGCATTGAAAAAAGACAGCCTGATGAATTATGTCAGGTTCAATCTGTCTTCTTTATATAATTCCCAGGGCCGTAATGAGGAAGCCCTGAAAGTGCTGATGGAGGCCAGGGCCTCAGATGCAAGCAATCCAAGGGTCTATTATAATCTTGCATTGTTGTATGTAGAGATGAAGGATTACAAAAAAGCCATGGAGAACTTTGGCAAAACTATTTCACTGGGCAGTGACGATCCAAGGGTTTATTATAATTATGGCATCCTGAACCAGCAGACCGGAAACTTTGGATTCGCTGAAAAAATATTTCAGAAAGGGATTTCGCTGTCTCCCAATGATCCCAGTCTGAACTATGCGCTTGCCTACCTGTACGTACAGTTAAAGCAATATCAGAAGGCCCTGGTGCCTGCAGGTGTGCTTAAAAAAACAGATCCTTCCAATCCCGAATACCAGCCTTTGTTCAGGCAGTTGCAGATGAACTAGGGCAGGTTATGTAAACTGCAGGGTGAAAACAGACCCTT
>JAHEFC010000178.1:1667-7952 GCA_024640385.1 Sphingobacteriales bacterium | reverse complement strand
ATATAACAGTAACGGCTACCACCCCAGATGTGAAATGCGGTGAATCCACAGCCACCATCATCGCTACGGCCACCAAAGGAACTGCTCCATATCAATATGCCATCGATGGCGGTGCATTCCAGGCGGGTAATACTTTTACTAAAGGTGCCGGTACTTACAAGATCTCTGCCAAAGACGCCAATGGGTGCATAGCAGATTTCAGCATTACTGTGAAAGATATAGTATCGGATCTGGACGCCACTGCTTCAGCCCCTGATATCAAATGCGGGGAAACCAACGGATCGATTACCATCACTGCATCCAAAGGAACCGCACCATATACCTATAGTCTCAATGGTGGAGCATTCCAGGCTTCCAGCTCTTTCAGCAATTTGACCGCAGGCTCGTACAAGATCACGGTCAAAGACGCCAATAGCTGTACCAAAGACCTTGATGCGGTCATCAAACAGATCGCATCAGATATCGCCGTCACGGCTGCGGCTCCAGACATTGCGTGCGGACAAACCACTACCACCATCACTGCTACGGCAACTAAAGGAACAGCTCCTTACCAGTACGCCATTGATGGCGGTGCTTTCCAGGCGGGTAATACGTTCACTAAAGGAGCCGGCACCTACAAGATTTCTGCCAAAGATGCCAATGGGTGCATAGCAGATTTCAGTATTCAGGTAAAGAATAACCCGACAGATCTCACGGCAACCGCTTCAACCCTTGAATCCACTTGTAATGGATCAAATGGCGCCATAACCATTTCGGCCAGCAAAGGAACCCCACCATATACTTACAGTTTAAACGGTGGCCCGGCGCAACCAACCAATTCTTTCATGTTACTGAAAGCCGGAACCTACAAGGTCACTGTAAAAGACGCAGGCGGATGCAGTATTGATCTTGATGCCCAGGTAAAAGAGAGTTGCTGCGTCATGGAACTTGCTTTATCGGCACCATCTATACCATGCGGAAAAACAACTACTACAATTACTGCCGATGCCACTAAAGGCGTGCCGCCTTACCAGTATTCAATTGATGGAGGACCTGTACAAGCCGCTAACACATTCACGAGAACTGCAGGGACTTACAAAATTTCAGTAAAAGATGCCACCGGATGCATTGTTGAAAAAACGATCGTTGTCAATGCTATTGTGTCAGACCTTGATGCCACGGCTTCGGCCCCTGAAATCAAATGTGGCGATACCAACGGTACCATTACAGTCGCTGCCTCTAATGGTACATCACCTTATACCTATAGCCTGAATGGCGGCCCTGCACAATCCGGAAATGTATTCAGCAATCTCGGCGCAGGCCTTTACAAAGTCACCGTAAAAGATGCTAACGGCTGTACCATAGATATAGGCGTTATCTTAAAACAAACCGGATCCAACCTCGGCGCGTCCGCCACATCTCCAACAATAGCATGTAATTCATCCGATGGCATACTCACCGTGATCATCATGGGAGGAGTGCCACCCTATTCATACAGTCTCGACGGCGGAACGCCACAGGCACTTAATATATTCACGGGATTGAAAGCCGGCAACTACAAGATCACAGTAAAAGATGGTGCAGGATGCTCAGTAGACACTTATACGGAGGTCAAACAGATCTGTTGTTCAGTTGAACTGACGGCCAATGCCCCTGATATATTATGCGGACAAACCACAGCCATTATCACAGCAACCGCGTCCAGGGGCACTCCACCCTATGAATATACGATTGATGGTGGAACCTATCAGTCCGGAAATACATTTACTAAAGTGGCGGGCACTTACAGGATCTCTGCAAAAGACGCCAATGGATGCATTGCCAACTTTGATATCACTGTTAAATCATCCCCTTCCGATTTAACCGCTACTGGTTCTGGCAACACAATCAATTGCGGCGCCAATAATGGTGAGCTCAATGTTTCGGCATCATCAGGAACTCCACCGTATTCTTACAGCCTGAATGGAGGACCCGCACAGGCTTCAAATATTTTTACCGGTCTCAAAGCCGGCAATTACAAGATCACGGTGAGGGATGCCAATGGATGCAGCTATGACCTGAACATTCCCGTTAAAGAAACCTGTTGTTCGGTTGAACTTAATGCTACTGCAACAGATGTGATTTGCGGTCAACCCGCCACCATTACAGCAATTGCAACAAAAGGAACTGCACCTTACCAATATGCTATCGACGGAGGTGCATTCCAGGCAGGCAATACATTCAGCAAAGTGTCGGGGAATTACAAGATCTCTGTTAAAGATGCCACAGGATGTGTTGCTGACTACAATATCACAGTGAAATCTGCCGCATCTGACCTGGCAGCCACAGCCAATGCACCTGATATTACCTGCAGCGATACAAAAGGCAATATCACAGTAAATGCTACTAACGGCAAATCACCGTACACTTATAGTCTCAATGGAAGTGCATTCCAGGGAAACAATGTGTTCACCAATCTTTCAGCGGGCAACTACAACCTGGTGGTTAAAGATGCAGCCGGATGCATGGTAAACCTGTCTTCACAATTGAAACAAAGCGCCACACCAACCCTCATCATTGTTGATCCTCCTGAAGTTTGTGCTCCAGGCACGGTTGATATCACTGCAGGTGCAGTAACAGCGGGATCTGAAGCCGGGCTCACCTACACCTATTGGCAGGATGCTGCGGCAACACAAACGCTGACTAATCCTAAACAGATCGACAGGACAGGCCAGTATTATATCAAAGCGGTGAAATCTGCCGGATGTCTGATCACGAAACCGGTGAAAGTGACGATAAGTCCTTTACCAACCATCACTATGAAAGCACCAGATTCAATCTGTACAGGTTTAACCTCCAGTATTGAGATCACTAACCAGGGTGCGGCACCATGGTCGTTCCAATATAGCGATGGCAGCCAAACCAATTTCATCAGCAATATTGCAACGCAGCAATATATACTCCGGGTGAACCCTACCCAGGCCACCACTTATACGATCCTGTCTGTGAGCGACAGATTCTGTACCAACCGGGCACCACAGAATAACAAAGTAACGGTTAAAATAGCCAAACCAATACCAGGAATGCGCCTTACTACCATACTGGTTACAGCGAACAGGGCTACAACTTTGAAAGGAAGGAACATCACGGGTTATACCTACGATTGGGAACCGAAGGTTGGTTTGAACAACTACACCCTGTCCACTCCATCTTATAACTATAATCAGCAGGTGGACTATAAGATCAATATGACTTCACCAGCGGGTTGCAGTACGGTAGACAGTTTGTTGGTGCGGCTGGTCAATTCCACCAATCCAAACGCATCTGCCGATTTCTTCCTGCCCAATGCATTCAGCCCGAACGGTGACGGTAGAAATGATCTGTTCTTCCCATTCTCTGTCAATATGAAAGAGCTCAGATATTTCAGGATATTCAACAGGTGGGGTGAACTGGTATTTGAAACCAAGAAATTCGGGGATGGATGGGATGGCATATACAAAGGCCAGAAACAAACAGCAGATTCATATTTCTGGACCATAGAAGGCGTGAGTGAAGAAGGCAAAACCATAAATAAATACGGTAACGTGTTATTGGTAAAATAGGATGATGAGGAGAAGAATAATAAACTGCAAATGGATCAGCGCTAAAAACATCATATTACTTTTAGCCTTGCTTTTAATTATTCCATCCAGCCTATTGCACGCGCAAGACCCAAGTTTCTCACAGTTCTTCTCCTCCCCGCTCAATATCAATCCTGCCCTCACTGGAAATATCAACGGGGAATGGAGGGCTATCGCCAATTACAGGAGCCAGTATGCCGGACCAGCTTACCCTTACCAGACTGGTACGATATCCTTTGACGCTAAAATCTTACCCGACAGGATCCCTGAGAACCACACTTTCGGTATTGGCACCATGTTTATGTATGATAAGGCAATGGATGGTATTTTGAAAGCAACCTATGCCTCGCTCAACTTCTCTTATAACCTGAAATTATGGGGTGATGAGACTGAGCATTTTTTAGGTGCGGGGATCGGTTTCATCTATGGTTACCGCAGGATCGATTTCAGCAGGCTGGTTTTTGGAGAACAATTTAACGGCAATGGATTCAACACCAACCTGCCCACGGGTGAATCTGCATTATCAGACATGAAGCAGTATCTCTCCTCCAGTGCAGGCCTCACCTATACGATCAGATCGGAATACTCCAATTTTGACATAGGTTTCTCCGGGTTCCATTTAAACAAACCCAAACAAACCTTTCTGCAAGACGAAAATCAGGTGCTGCCGATCCGATGGGTAGGTCATGCCAATTATGAAACCTCCCTGAATGACTATCTTGTGCTCAACACCAATGGCGTATACATGAAACAAAGCTCAGCCAGTTATTTTTCTGTCGGCGGCGGGCTGGGAAGATATATTGATGAAGAGGGTAATATGATGCTGAATGCCGGAATGTGGTACTGGTCTAAAAATGCTGTTGTACCTTATGTTGGATTTACGTACAGGAATTTCCAGGCTGGTTTTAGTTACGACATCGCCATATCCAAATTGAACGATGCCCCGCAAAGACCAAGGACCTGGGAATTATCTTTGATATACAGAGGAGCAAAAAATGACAAACCAACCGGAATCATCCCCTGCCCATGGAAATAAGCGGAGGCCTATCAGGAACAAGCCTGAAACTAAAATTTCGAGGATAAGGAAGATCATCGGACCTAGTATCATCACCGGGGCCAGTGATGATGATCCATCTGGTATAGCTACTTATACACAGGCAGGTGCCGGATTCGGGTACCAGTTTCTCTGGACAGCGCTGCTCTCCTACCCCCTGATTGTCACAATCCAGGAAATGTGCGCGAGGATAGGTGTGGTAACCCGGAAGGGTTTAACAGGTATTCTGAAAAAGAACTATCCGAAACCGGTCATGTGGATCATGATTGTCTTCAGTTTCCCCGCCATCGTATTGAACATCAGCGCCAATCTTGCAGGTATGGGTGCCGTTTCCAACCTCCTGGTTCCTTCTATACCTGCGGGGGCATTTGCTTCGGCTTTCTGTCTGGTACTCCTGTTCAACCTAATCAAACTCTCCTACAGGAAAATCGCCAATATACTTCAGTTCCTTTGCCTGGTGCTGTTGTGCTATGTTATTGTCCCCTTCCTGTCCGAACAGAATTGGGGCACCATTCTGAAAGCGACACTGATACCTTCTGTTCATTTTGATACCGCATCTCTCAGTATCCTCGTTGCCATACTGGGTACAACCATTTCTCCATATCTTTTTTTCTGGCAAACTTCCATGGAGGTGGAAGAAGTAAAGGAAAAGCGGATCATGGTAGACAAACAAATGATCATAGACGTCAGAAAAGACATCAGGATCGGCATGTTCGTGACAAACATTATCTTCTTCTTTATCATCCTCACCGCCGGAACCGAGTTGTTCCCAAAGGGCATCACCAATATCAACACCGTAGACCAGGCCGCCCTTGCACTCAAGCCACTGGTAGGTAAAGAAGCTTATCTGCTGTTTGCAATTGGCGTGATCGGCACGGGCCTGCTATCCATACCCGTATTAGCAGGTTCCCTTTCTTACATGCTCAGCGAAGCATTCGGCTGGAAAGAAGGATTGAATAAGAAATTCCACCAGGCCAAAGGGTTCTATGCTGTTATGATCGTATCCATGTTACTTGCATTAGGCATCAATCTGCTGGGTATAAATCCCGTCAAGGCCCTTATCTATACCGCAGTTCTCTATGGCCTTACTGCTCCTGTACTGATCGGCATTATTATGCATATCGGCAACAATAAAAAACTGATGGGTGAATACACGAACAGAAAGAGTTCAAATATAATTGGCGCAGCAACATTGCTGATCATGACGGCTGCCGCTGTGGCGCTGATCTATCTCTGGCTGCAATAAAAAAGCCTCCCAAAGGAGGCCTTTGTATTTCCAAAATTCAAACACTATAAAGTACTGTATACCTTCACAACTCCATCGTCTTCACTGCTCACGATCAACAGGCTTCTTCCTGTAGGGCTTTTTTCAGCTGCCACAAAATGAACACCTTCAGGTGCATCTCCAGTAAGCAGATGCTGGAGAAATACCGGTCTGACTGGATTGGTAACATCATAAATGAATACGGCGTCTGTTCTTTCCATACCTACAAATAACAGATTTCGGTTACCTACCCTTCCTATCACCACGCCTTCCGGCTCAGAGCCTTTGTCATCACTCCGGGAGTCCGGATAAATGCCTAATTCTTTACAGCGTTGGTCAAGATCATTCCTGCTGTCAAATACCTGTTCGCCGGTAAGACCGTTCCAGAT
>JAHEFC010000178.1:0-1657 GCA_024640385.1 Sphingobacteriales bacterium | reverse complement strand
ATCGAATACAATTTATCATAGTCGCCATCACCATCTTCATCTCCCAGCGTTTTGGTGACATTCAGCCTGCCAAGCTTACTGTTTGTTTTGAGAATGGCGGCATCAGGGAAAGCAGTTGGATCAAGTTTAATGGAAGATGAACTCACCCGCGCCATCTCGGCAAATGCATTGTATTCCCTGGCATCACCTTCATTGGCAGAAAAGATGAAAGGAACCCCGTTCCCGGGTATTACTGCAAGTGCATCGGGCTCGTAGATACCGTATACAGGCCAGGGATTAAAAAAGATGCCCCCGTCATTGTCACTGGGGTCTATTGAATTTTGAGCAAGACTATAGTTCTTGAATCCCAATGGCATGATCTCTTCAATTTCCTTCCTTAAAAGATCTATCCTGGCAATCGCATTGTTCTCCTGCAGCGACACCCAGGCCTTTTTTGAATTGGCCGCTACAGCCACATATTCAGGTTCAATATCCTGTGCAAAAGAAGCGCCGGGGCCGTAGATCCTTAACCCACGGGCTTTCAGCTCCTCACCCTGAGCAGCAAACGAAGAGAAATCGAGTTTAGTGACACTATATCCTTCATCCACGGAAATAATGGAGACTGTCCCGACAGGATCATTTGTGTAACTGGTATTGGGCTCGCCTTCATCGGCAGTAAGGATAAGTTTGCCATCAGGTGAAAAACATACCATGTCCGGGAGAGATCCCACCGAAACCTTTGCCAGCACAGCATAGTTTTCAGTGTTGAATACAACCACCTTCCCATTATCCTGTTTATTGGAAGCTTCAATGGCCGCGGCAAGCTTTCCGCCATACGTACTTACGCTGTTCACAAAGCCCCCGTAAACAGTTACATTGATACTGGTCAGGAATACGGGAGAAGAAGGATCAGCCAGACTGATCACATCGATCCTGTTGCTCCCGCTGGAATTGTTCACAACAAAAAGCTTTTGCGTTAATTCATCAAAAGCGCTGATCTCCGCCGCACCGGAACTGCCAATATCAATAGATCCTATTTCGCCAAATAAGGAAGATTCCTGGCTCAATGCAGTGCTGCCCATATCAGGCACCTGCTCAGAAGCGTCCTGCTTGCTGCAGGAGAATAACAGGCAGGATACGCCCACCATGATCAATAATTTTCTCATTCGTCAGTTTGTTTAGTGTGCAATGCTAGCATGCCACTATTACCGAATTCTTAAGGATATGTTTAGTTATGATGAATTAGGCAGGCGGATGCATATATAAATTAATAATATATGTACTGATGAACTACTCCATTCCATCAGCAAAACAGCATTTAACACTCACTCTCTAACTCTCTGACACGCTGACTCTCTGTAAAATGTCATTCTTTAACCTGACAGTGATCATTATTCCCCCCTCCCTATCTGGCTAATTTGCATCAAAATTCATCCCTTAATTATCCATTTATGGAAGCATTAAAATTCGCAAAGAACCTCGGCAAGCCTGAAAACCTGTCGATCATGGACGGTAATGAAGCTGCTGCTTATATAGCCTACAAAACCAATGAAGTTTGCGCTATCTATCCCATCACCCCATCTTCCACCATGGGAGAATGGGCCGACGAATGGAGCGCCAAAGGCATAAAAAATATTTTCGGGCAAACTCCCAGGGTCATGGAAATGCAAAGTGAAGC
>JAHEFC010000492.1 GCA_024640385.1 Sphingobacteriales bacterium | reverse complement strand
TGCCTACCCAGTTTATGGTATTTCCTGAATCTCAGATCACCATTAATATTTTGCCGGCCGACTAAATATTTAATTTGTTTAATTTCACTCATTGTTAACAGCTAATAGAAGTATGTGAATGGCAAAATTGCTGGTAGAGGCTGGTTTGATCCTTGGGATCGTTGTAATTATTTTATTGCTCTACTACAGGAAGAGAAGTATCAATAATAGTAATGTTTTATTGGCTGTGTCCGTTATTTGCCTCACCTATATGCTGTTCAACAATCATTTGAACAATTCTAGGGAAATGGTCAATTACCCTTTTTTTTACCGTACAGGTAATATTGCGGGATTCCTGTTGATACCATTCCTTTATCTGTATTCCCGAAATACTTTTTACCCTGGTATCAGGTGGCGAAAAACTGACTGGCTTTTTTTTCTGCCGGCATTATTTTATATCATTGACCTGTTGCCTTTTTTCCTGGAAGATCCTGCATACAAAATTGCAGTGATGAGGGCCAACTATAGTGATCCTTCCCGAAATTTTAGAGTGGAGGAGGGCTGGGTTCCTTTGAAAGGCATTCACTACATCATCATGTATTTTTGGAGCATTGCCCTGATGATACTTCAATCCAGATTGATCTACAGAAACAGGCAGATGGCCAGGGAGAACGAGTCTTCCATGAACAGAGCTTTGTTCTGGTTCATTGTGACGCTTACCACCTTTCATATACCATTGATCTTTCCGGGTATTTTCGGCCTGTTATTTCATTTAAAATGGTATTCACCGGGTTATCTGGGTTTTGTTATGTCTGCCCATCTGATAATAACAGCCTTTTTTATTCTTTTCTCTCCCAAAATACTTTACGGGTTTTACCCGCATATAGAAGCAGATCAAGAGCCAGTAGCTGACACAACGGAGAATAACGAACCCGTTGGCGGGACATCCGATACAAAAGCCGCATTTTCCTCCTTTGAAGTTCAGATGATGATCAATAAGATCGAGGATCACATGACTGGATCCATGCCATATCTCAATAAACAGTACAATATCCATAGCCTTAGTGATGAAGTGGGAATACCCGTCTACCAGTTATCACCCATCATCAACCAGCATTACCAATCCAATTTTAACGCCTGGGTCAATACTTACCGGGTCAATCATTTCATAGAATTGTGCAAAAAGCAGAAAAGAGACGTATTGACTCTTGCGGCCATTGCGGAAGAGTCAGGATTCAATAACCGCAGCACGTTCATCTCAGCGTTTAAAAAGGTGACTGGATCAACACCCGGAAACTACCTTAAAGAGCTATCGAAGGCCTCCTGATTTCGTTTCCGTGTCAACATTTACTGAATTTATACCTCCCTTTTTAATGGGCTTTTGCTAAGATTCATTGACATTTTCTCTTTTTAGTCTGGATCAAGTAAATCCTTACAGACTAAACTTCCTCTTTTATACTAAGGGCATTTCTGCATTCTATCTTGCTCATCCATAAGGATCAGAGTTGGTCTTCTCATTTCATTCATGAGCCAATAAATACAGTTGAAATGCATAAAATTTTTGCCTTTTTCTCGATTGTACTTCTGTTTTTTGCCTGCCAGGCTCCAGTAAAGCCTGACAACAGTACAACAGAACCCGGGGCAGTCTTACCCTTTCCCCCTGTGCCAACCGCAAGTGTTGCCGGCGAATCGCTGGCTGAAAGCAAGCATGTGAGACGAACCGAAGGCAATCACCTGCCTAAAGATGCACCGAATATCGTGATCGTATTGATGGATGATGTTGGATTTGGTACACCCTCCACTTTTGGAGGCGAAGTGAATACGCCAACCCTGTCCAGGGTTTATGAACAGGGGATAGCCTATAATGAATTTCATACCACGGCCATTTGTTCACCAACAAGAGCTGCATTGCTCACCGGGCGAAACCATACCCGGATCGGGAATGGTACCATTGCGGAAAGGGCTGTGGACTGGGATGGATATACCGGCATCATTCCGAAAGAAGCAGCTACAGTAGCCGAGGTGCTCAAAAATTACGGATATAGTACTTCAGCATTTGGTAAATGGCATAATACACCTGCCAATCAAACCACCAATGCAGGGCCTTTTGATTACTGGCCCAATAGCTATGGCTTTGAACATTTTTACGGATTCCTTGCCGGAGAGGCCTCCCAATATGAACCACCCCTGGTGGAAAATTATAACCAGGTCGAAATTCCGGAAACTAAGAACTATCATCTCAGTACTGGCCTGGCAGACCATGCCATCAGCTGGCTCAGTGAACACAAGTCTTATGCAGCTGACAAACCCTTCTTCCTCTATTTCGCACCAGGCGCAGGGCATGGCCCCCATCATATTTTCAAAGAATGGGCCGATAAGTATAAAGGAAAATTTGACGATGGCTGGGATGCCTACAGGGAGCGCGTTTTCAAGCGTCAAAAAGAAATGGGCTGGATCCCTGCCAGTGCGAAGCTCACCCCCAGGGATAAAACAATGCCTTCCTGGGAATCTATTCCTGAATCTGAAAGGCCTTTCCAACGCAGGTTGATGGAGTTATTTGCCGGATTCGTGGAACATGCTGATACGCAGGTTGGCCGTGTACTTGATCAGATCTATTCCATGGGTCAGAAGGATAACACGATAGTCATTTATATATGGGGGGATAATGGTTCAAGTGCTGAAGGCCAGAACGGGTCCATCAGTGAACTGCTGGCGCAGAATAACATTCCCAACACCATTGCACAACAATTGGCTGCTTTAGAAAAATTGGGGGGGCTTGATGCATTAGGCACACCCCTGACTGACAATATTTATCATGCCGGCTGGGCCTGGGCTGGCAACACGCCATTCAGGCATACCAAACTGGTGGCTTCACATTTCGGCGGTACAAGAAACCCGATGGTGATCAGCTGGCCTAAAAGCATCAAGCCAGATAAAGTACCTCGTTCCCAGTTTCACCAC
>JAHEFC010000491.1 GCA_024640385.1 Sphingobacteriales bacterium | reverse complement strand
ACTACCGCGGCTTTCAGTAATTCCTTTGGGGTGTCATCTTGTATCCTGATCACCTCGGGGAGATCAAAGCCCGCGTTGATCAATGCCTGGTGCGTATTCCATATGGCACCATGTACAAAGATCCTGTCAGCCGTTTCTTTTATGGCCTGAAGCACTCTTTGGGCTTTGCCCAAACTGTATGCAAGCAGTACGGATGATCTTCCATGTTCTTTGTTAGCATTGATCCAGTTTCTTATCTCTTCATACACTTCCTCCTGTGGTTCCCAATTGTAGATGGGTAGACCAAATGTTGATTCGGTAATGAACGTGTGGCATTTGACGGGTTCAAAAATTCCGCTGATGCCATCATTGGCCGTTTTGTAATCACCACTGAATACCCATACCTCGTTGTTGTACTCCACCCTTACCTGTGATGAACCGATGATATGCCCTGCCGGGTGCAAAGAAACCTTCACGCCGTTGATATGCAGGGGCTGATCCCATTCTGCCGACTGGTAGCTGTTCTCGCCCAAACGTAATTTCAGTAAGGGGAGTGTATGGGTATGGCAGAGATAGTGTTTGCTTCCCCACCTCGCATGATCACTGTGTGCATGCGTGATCACCGCGCGTTCCACTGGTTTCCATGGATCAATATGGAATTGACCCTGGGGGCAGTAAACACCTTTATCGGTAAACTCTAATAGCACGATTCCGGGTGATTAATTCAATCTCGTTGTTACACCATTCAATCTCTTCATGATGTATACTCTCTTATTCTCATAGTAATCCGGCCCACCGCTGCTTTTGTTCCACTGTATGGGTTTGAAATCGTAATCAGTGAGCATGTTGAAACTGTTGTCATCAAGGTGTTGCATGAAACTGCTGTCGTATTTACTTAACAACCCCGAGAAATACCAGACCAGTTCAAATCCCTTGAAAGCAAGATCGGTGGGATTGCTGTAAGTTTTTCTTTTATATGCTTCCTTGAAGGAGGTGGACCAGGCTTCACCATTGTCAAAAAAACTGTTTGACAAAATAATGGGCAGGGTTTTGAATTCGTTTTTCTGGAGGTCTTTGATGCCTTCCCATGTAGGCATACCTACCATCGTAATGGCAAAGGTTTTTGAATTTCCTAATGCAGCAACGGCCAGGTTTCTTCCGAAATTCTCATCCAGGCTTCCTGCAATGATCACGTTCTCCCTGCTGCTGTCCAGTTTTGCAGCAAGATCCTGGGGAGTAACTGCGTCGGGAAGAAAAACTGTTTCCATTTTCATCACCTGCCCTGAACCGGACTGATTCAGGCTTTTGAATACGTCAGCGACCCTGTCGTCAGCAGCATTTTTTCTTCTGGCATATATGATCCTGCTGGTCCCGAGGTTGCGAAGTACATAATTATAGATCGATTGAAGGTGTGTATTGAGTTTGGCATTGGCGATCAGTACATATGGATTGTTCTTGATACCTCCATCGTTGGGGTATGACGCGCTCACAAAAGGAATTTGTTTTTCCTGGGCCAGGGTTGCCAGTTGAAGATATTCTGTTCCGGTCACAGGACCGATGATCAGGTCTATTGAATCCATCAATGGCTTTGACGCCATGCCGGTAATACTGGTGGCACTGCTCCTTGTATCAAGTATGTGCACTTTAAGATTCCTCCCCATTTTTGAAAGTGAGTCTAGCGCAAACTCCGCACCTATGTAAAATTCAAGTCCTGAAATGGACTGGCGGGGAAAGGTTTTTCCATACCGGTAGGTATCGGTTGCATCAAATGCAGAATCCAGGTAAAGCGGCACGAACAATGCCACCTGGTATTGTTTAGATTGCGCGTATCCCCTGCTAAGAACAGACAGCAGCAAAAACGACAAAAAGAAGATCCTGCATAGCTTCATAGTATCCTTTTTTACTCCCATTCTATTGTAGCAGGCGGCTTGCTGCTGATGTCGTACACCACCCTGTTGATCCCCCGTACCCTGTTGATGATCTCATTGGAAACATGTGCCAGGAAATCGTAGGGAAGATGTGCCCAATCGGCCGTCATCCCGTCCACCGACGTTACGGCCCTGAGGGCCAGGGTATATTCATATGTTCTTTCATCGCCCATTACCCCCACACTTTTTACCGGAAGTAATATGGCGCCAGCCTGCCAGACACTGTCGTATAACCCTTGTGTTTTCAGCGCGGTGGTATAGATATCATCGGCTTCCTGTAA
Organism: Sphingobacteriales bacterium; assembly: GCA_024640385.1. GTDB lineage: Bacteria > Bacteroidota > Bacteroidia > Chitinophagales > Chitinophagaceae > Pollutibacter. Next base: position 754 of record JAHEFC010000491.1, on the reverse strand, counting down.
CAGGGCTACTTTTTCTTCAGTCACTTCGCCAAGGATCCTGATGGCTAATCCAGGTCCGGGGAATGGATGACGGAAAAGCAGTTCTCCCGGTATACCCAGTTCCAGCCCCACTTTCCTCACTTCATCTTTGAAAAGGTAACGCAGGGGCTCCACCAAGGCCAGTTTCATGGTTTCCGGTAGGCCGCCTACGTTGTGGTGCGACTTAATGGTAACCGAGGGGCCATGAACGGAAACACTTTCGATCACGTCAGGATATATGGTACCCTGCCCCAGCATTTCTATCCCCTGCAACTGGTGTGCCTCTTTATCAAAAACTTCGATGAAAGTTGATCCTATTGCTTTTCTTTTTTCTTCCGGGGCGATCCTGCCCGCCAGTTTAGTGTAGAAATGTTCTTTTGCATCCACACCCCTGACGTTTAATTTCAGGAGTTTATAGGTTTCCAATACCTGGTTGAACTCATTTTTGCGCAGCACCCCGTTATCAACAAAGATCCCGAAGAGGTTTTCGCCTATGGCCCGGGAGATCAGGGTGGCGGCTACGGTAGAATCCACTCCGCCGCTCAATGCCATGATCACTTTCCGGTTACCGATCTGTTTTTTGAGGGAATCCACGGTGTCGGTAATGAAATGCGCTGGGGTCCAGTCTTGCTTGCAGCCGCAGACTTCCACCAGGAAGTTTTTCAGGATCTGTTTTCCTTTTTCTGAGTGATATACTTCCGGGTGGAATTGTAAGCCCAGCAGCGGGAAGGGGAGG
>JAHEFC010000490.1 GCA_024640385.1 Sphingobacteriales bacterium | reverse complement strand
CGATGCAGGTGTCCATAAATTAAGGAACAGGCAATCTTCTGATGAGGTCTTGGACATTCCGGAGCCACGAGGCCAGCCTGCCTGTGGACATTCAGCACAATACTTGCTCGCGTCGCGAACTCCCTGCCAGGCTACTGCAGGTTGAGGTGGACGCCAGCGATTGGCACCTACTGGCGGAGCGGCATAAGGTATCCCTTTGAAGCTGGAGACATCTCCTTCAGTCACGCCTCTTACCATTCCCGAACTGGTCTGAACCTCAGGCCCCGTGCTTTGCGCAATGGTTTGCTGGGCTGGAAGGCTACATGCAATGAGCAGCAGGGATATTCCGATGGATAGTTTTTTCATTTGGTCAATTATGGTTGTGATAGGTGTTGTTGAATGTTATCAGAGTTGAAGTTTCCTGCTGGTAAGCCATTTGATGATTGCCGGATCACGATGATCGAAGAAGGCGCTTTGTTTCTGATCCAGTGTCTGGATCAACTGCATGTCTTCATCACTCAATTCAAAATCAAAAATGTAAAAATTCTCTTCGATCCTTTCTTTTCGCACTGTTTTCGGGATAGCAACTATGCCTCTCTGTGTGAGCCAGCGAAGAATGACCTGCGCGATTGATTTTTTATACTTCCTGCCTATTGAAGCCAGCAATTCATTTTGGAAGATATTGTTCTTCCCTTCGGCAAAAGGACCCCATGATTCGTGTTGCACACCATGCTCCTGCAGGAATTTCTGGACTTCTATTTGTTGATGGAAAGGATGGGTCTCGATCTGGTTGACTGCCGGAGTTATCTTATTGAAGGCAATCAGGTCCACGACCCTGTCAGGTTGAAAATTACTGATACCAATGGCCCTTGTCCTTCCCTGCTGGTATAGCTCCTCCATTGCCCTCCAGGATCCATGCACATCCCCATAGGGTTGGTGGATCAGGTACAGGTCCAGGTAGTCAAGCTGAAGTTTTTTCAAAGATCTCTCGAATGCTTTCTTCGTGTTTTCATAACCGGTATCCTGTATCCAGAGTTTGGTGGTGATGAATAGTTCTTCCCTGGGTACGCCGGCTCTTTTGATGGCTTTGCCAACAGCTTCTTCATTGAGATAAGACGCAGCTGTATCTATCAGACGGTAACCCACCTTTATGGCATCATACACAGTTCGTTCGCATTCGTCCTGGTCTGTCACCTGGAATACGCCAAAACCCAGGATGGGCATTTTAATACCGTTATTTAATTCTACTGTTTGCATAACTGCATATTTATCGCTGATCGGATTCATTCTTTCATCAGTTTGAGTTTCTTCAACCAGTTCTTAACCTCGATCTCCGCCTGTTTTTCTTTTTCACCCTCCATCACAAACAAGATCCCGTCTCTTTCTACACCTCCTTTGGTTGAAAAGCCTTCCAGTATCCTGCTGTTCGGACACAATTCCTTCACTGTGTCGAAACTGCTTCCAATTCCGTAGCCGGCATTGGTATTAAATGGCACAATGGTTTTTCCTTTCAGGTCATATTGCTTTAAAAAGCTTTTCACAGGCGGCGGGAGCTGCATGCCCCAGGTAGGGAAGCCCACGAAAATGACATCGTATTTTTCAATGCTGTCAATTTTTGTTTTCAAGGTAGGCAGGAAACCAGTTTCATTTTCCCTGACAACCTGGTCAACAATAGCTCTGTAGTTTTCCGGATAGGGAGTTGTTAGCTCCAGCGCCACCAACCTTCCCCCCACATTTTTCTGAATGATCCCAGCTATTGCCTTTGTGTTATTGGTGCGAGACAGGTATACGATCAAAATTTTATCAGGATCTGGTGCTGACCGGGTTGTACTGAAGGAATCCCTGGTATCAACAGGAGCACAGGCAGAGAACAAAAAAACTAATGTCAGTAGCGTATAGCTCAATAGTGAATTACTAATGTTTAATTACATGGGTGTCCCGCACACTGCTGAATGTCAATGCCAACATACTCCAGCTGCTCTTTTGTTTTTTGTACACTTCAGTTACCGTAAATTCCGTTGTCACTTCACTGCCCCGGACAACTGCCTGCAAACTGATCCGGCTCCAGACAATGGCTGTATTGTCAAACATTTCTACAGCCACATCGTGCACATCCGCCTTCTTATACCAGATGCTTCCGGTTTTAATGATCTCCAGTTCTTCGTCTTTCTTCCAGGTGCCACTCATATGGACAAATTTTGCCTTCTCGTTAAAGAGAGTGGCGAGTTTGTCCACGTTCTTGTCTGCCATCCACTGCCATTTGTCTTTTGAAAGTTGGAGGAGTTCCTGTTCTGCCCCCGACTGCTGTGCCATGGCCTGGGCACTAAGAATGGTCAAAATCATTCCAATGATCATTGCTTTCATCTTCAATATTGTTTAAATCCCTTTGGTTAAGTTCATTTATTCACCATGCATGCATTTGTGACTGGGCCAGGCTGGCTGCCGCATTTTCACTATAAAAACACCTTATTTCAGGATTTCGGGAAATCATTAATAAAAGGCTGATTATAGAATCGCTTGCGCGTGTTCTTATACAAGGCATTGGCTACTGCTGCAAAAACAGGTGGAAAAGGAGGTTCGCCCAAACCAGTTGGATCAATATCATTTTGCACAAAACTGACCTCAATTTTCTTGGGCGCTTCCCTGAGGCGTATCATCCTGTAACGATTGAAGTTGTTTTGTTCCGGAACTCCGTCTTTAAAAGTCAGACCTCCGTATAATGCATTTCCTATTCCATCCACCACAGCACCCTGCACCATGTTGATGGCTGCATCCGGGTTAATTACCACACCACAATCAAGCGCACTGAAAACCCGTTCAATATAAGGCTGGCCGTCTTTTTTTACAATATCCACAACATGAGCTGCATAAGAATTATGACAGAAATAAGCAGCTACTCCCCGGCTGTATTTTTTATTCTCCGCATTGTTCCATCCTGATTTTTCTTTAACCAGTTTCAGTACGCCCG
>JAHEFC010000177.1 GCA_024640385.1 Sphingobacteriales bacterium | reverse complement strand
TGGGATAGATTATGTGGAAGAGGGCAATAAGCCCTATAATATTGGTCATAGGTGTTATTTCTTTTCAAGGTCAGTGATTGAGTTTGTAAAAGAAACAGACAGTGATTATGTGTTCAGTTCTTTGTTTAGTCAATTGGTGAGAAGTGCAACTTCGATTGGTGCAAATATGGTAGAAGATAAAGCATCATCATCAAAAAAGGAATGGCAGAAGGTTGCTTTAACAGCTCTGAGGTCATCAAATGAAACGAAGTATTGGCTATGCCTGATAAGGGATTCATTTGACTTTGATAAATCTGAGATTCAGGAGCTGATAAAGGAAGCGGATGAGATTTCTAAGATAATTGGAACTATTATATTGAATAGTAAGAAGTGATCAGTTTTTTACTTTTTACTTCTCAATTTTTACTTATATAGTATGTCAGACGAAAAGAAATTATTCAAGGTAACCATAGACAACATCACCGTTGAGGTGGAGCCGGGTACCACTGTACTTCAGGCTGCGCGTAAGATCGGCGGCGAGGTGGCACCTCCGGCCATGTGTTATTACACTAAGCTGAAGGGCAGCGGCGGTAAATGCCGCACCTGCCTGGTAGAGGTGAGTAAGGGAAGTACTGCCGATCCCAGGCCAATGCCGAAACTGGTGGCCAGCTGCCGCACTACGGTGATGGATGGTATGGAAGTGAAGAATATCACCAGCGAACGCGTCATAGATGCTCGTAAAGGTGTTGTGGAGTTTTTGCTGATCAATCATCCGTTGGACTGCCCGGTCTGTGACCAGGCCGGCGAATGCCATCTGCAGGATCTTGGTTATGGACACGGCGATGAAGGAACCCGATACGAATTCAAGCGCCGCACTTTCGAGAAGCACGACCTGGGTCCTTATATACAACTGCATATGACGCGTTGCATCCTCTGCTATCGCTGCGTATATACAGCTGACCAGGTGACCAATAAAAGAGTACATGGCGTATTGTCCAGGGGAGACCATTCTGAGATCGCCACATACATAGAGAAATCGCTTGATAATGATTTCATTGGTAATGTGATCGATGTTTGCCCTGTTGGTGCGTTGACCGACAGAACATTCCGGTTCAAAAACCGCGTTTGGTTCACCAAGCCGGTTGAGGCACACCGGGATTGCGATAAATGTTGCGGAAAGGTGACGCTATGGGAACGTGGTGATGAAATTCTCAGGGTTACTGCCAGGAAGGATGAATGGGGCGAAGTGAACGACTGGATCTGTAATACCTGCAGGTTCGAGAAAAAGAAAACATCGGATTGGGTGATCGAAGGACCTACTAAAGTGAACAGGCATTCAGTGATCTCACAGGGCCATTATGTTGGCGTACACAAACCAAAGGAGACCATCCGCGAAGTAATGGGTGGAAGAGATCCTAAACTATTGTTTGATATACATACAGTAAGTGAAGTGAACAAGCCGGGCATCGATCTGAGCCTGATCCAGGGGCCTGCCACATCGGATGTTTTTGATTCAAATGGAAAAGCCTTAAACCAACCCAAGCCATGATGCTAGCTGTTGATTTTGCATTAATGTTAGAAAAATTCCTGCTCATCGTGGTGATTATCATGGGGTCATTGGTCATCGCCATGTATGCCACATATGCAGAGCGTAAGGTGGCAGGTATACTGCAGGACAGGAGAGGCCCCAATCGTGCGGGCCCGTTCGGTCTGCTGCAGCCTGTAGCTGACGGTGTGAAATTATTTATGAAGGAAGAGATCATTCCTCTTACTTCAAGTAAATGGCTGTTCATCCTGGGGCCCTGCCTTGCCATGGTCACTGCCATGATGACCAGTGCGGTGATTCCCTGGGGAAGCAAGATCGAGATAGCAGGAAGAACTGTTGATCTCCAGATAGCAGATATCAATATTGGGGTGCTGTATATTTTCGGGGTAGTGAGCATGGGCGTTTATGGCATCATGATCGGTGGCTGGGCATCAAATAATAAATTCTCATTGATCGCAGCAGTAAGAGGTGCTTCGCAGATCATTTCCTATGAGCTGGCTATGGGTCTGAGCCTGATCGCCCTGCTGATGCTGACGGGCTCTTTGAGTATGAAAACGATCGTGGAACAACAGGTGAGCAGCGGGATCTGGAATGTGTTACTTCAGCCATTGGGTTTCCTGATCTTCCTGATCTGCGCATTTGCAGAATGTAACAGAACCCCGTTCGACCTTCCGGAAGCGGAAAATGAACTGAACTTTGGTTATCACCAGGAGTACTCTTCCATGAAACTTGGATTTTACCTGTTTGCCGAATATATCAATATGTTCATCAGCAGTGCTGTGATGGCAACCTTGTATTTTGGCGGTTATGACATCCCCTTTGTGAACGAGGCGAACCTGGCACAGAGCTGGGGAGAAAACCTGGTCACAGTGCTGGGATCGGTAACGTTGCTGTTGAAAGTAGCGTTCTTTCTGTTCTTTTTCATGTGGGTGAGATGGACCATACCGCGTTTCCGTTATGACCAGTTGATGGACCTTGGCTGGAAGAAACTGATACCGCTGGCATTGGCCAATATGCTGATAACCGGAGCTGTGATACTGTGGTTGAATAAATAAGATAAATTGGGAGATAGTTAAACAAAAAATATTTTTGCAAACCTTAATAACTGGCAGCTTGGGAAACCTTAAAAGCTGTGAACTATGCAAACATTAACAAACAGAGCTAAAGTACTTGAGCAAAAGCCCCTGACATTCATGGAGAGGCTGTACCTCCCCAATATTGCAAAGGGTATGGCGATCACTTTTTCGCACATGTTCAAGAAAAGGCCTACAATTAATTATCCGGAACAGACCAGGCCATTCAGTCCTGTGTTCCGTGGATTGCATATCCTGAACAGGGACGAAGAAGGAAGGGAAAGATGCACAGCCTGCGGGCTTTGTGCAGTGGCCTGTCCTGCTGAAGCCATTACGATGGAAGCAGCGGAACGCAAATCCAATGAAGAGCATTTATATCGCGAAGAAAAATATGCTGCGCGGTATGAGATAAATATGTTGCGTTGTATTTTCTGCGGTCTCTGCGAAGAGGCCTGCCCGAAAGATGCGATCTATCTTTCGGAGACCTTTGCGCCCGCAAATTTTACAAGGCAGAGTTTCATATATGGCAAGCCCGACCTGTTGATCCCGGATCCAAAGAGCCAGCCTGATGAATTCAGGATGGCCCAGGGCAGACTGGAAGCGCATAAAGCCAATGTGAAGGCAGCCAAAAACGATCAATAACTGACATGAGTATTACGGAAATCCTGTTTTGGTTTCTTACTGCTTTAGCCCTGTTAAGTGCATTAATGGTGGTGTTCAGTAAGAATCCCGTACATAGTGTTCTATGGCTAATCGCCGTATTCTTTGCGATATCGGGCCATTACATTATCCTGAATGCACAATTTCTTGCCATTGTGAACCTGATCGTATATGCAGGTGCCATCATGGTGTTGTTCCTTTTCGTAATCATGCTCATGAATCTGAATGCTGAAACTGAGCCGCAGAAGAACAGGTGGCTCTGGTGGGCAGGTACAATTGCAGGAGGTTCACTCATGCTGGTGATCATTGCAGCGTTGAAAAACACGGAGAACCAGATGGCCCAGATCAAGGGCGGGGATATCGGCCTGATCCAGAATCTCGGTAAGGTACTGTTCAATGATTATGTGCTGCCTTTTGAAATAAGTTCTGTACTGTTTCTGAGTGCGATGGTTGGTGCGGTGGTGATAGGGAAGAAAGATTAGTTAATTCCGGATTCCGGATTGCGGATTCCGAATACATAATAGTTCAATCCGGAATCCGGAATTCGGAATCCGGAATAAAAATGAGTAAATGCCTATAAATTATTACATATTCCTCGCTGTTGCACTGTTCAGTATTGGTGTAATGGGGGTACTTACCAGAAGGAATGCGATCATCGTATTCATGTGTATTGAATTAATGCTGAATGCGGTCAACCTGTTGCTGGTGGCGTTTTCAAAAATGCATCATGCCACAGCGCTGGCAGGTGATGCGGCAACCATGGTAGGTGCCGAGGCACAGTTGTTCGTATTTTTTATCATGGTGGTAGCTGCAGCAGAGGTTAGTGTGGGCCTGGCGATCATTGTGATGATGTACAGGAATATACATTCGGTGGACATCAACTTCCTTAACAGGTTGAAGCACTGATTGAGAAATAAAAGGTAAAAAGTAAAAATTGGACCAGCATCCCTTTTTAATTTTTACTTCTAAATTTTTAATTTGCAAATGACCAAACTAACATATCTCATCCCGCTTTTCCCCTTGATCGGTTTCCTGGTCAACGGACTTGGAAGGAGGGTTTTGCCTAAATCATTCTCAGGTGCCTTTGGTTCGCTTACCGTACTGGCATCTTTCATACTGAGTGTGCTGATTTTCATGGAAGTTCGTGTAGACGGATTTACAGCCCAGCAGATCAGGCTGTTCAGTTTTATCAATACCGCCAGCCTGAATATTCCTTTTGCTTTCCAGATCGATCAGCTTTCATCTCTTTTCCTGTTGATCATTACCGGCGTTGGTTTCCTGATCCATGTGTATTCCACTGCCTATATGAGCAACGAGGGCTCTGATCACTATGCAAGGTATTTTGCCTATCTCAATCTTTTCGTTTTCTCGATGTTGCTGCTGGTTCTGGGCGCAAACTATGTGATCATGTTCATCGGCTGGGAAGGCGTAGGTCTCTGTTCTTATCTCCTGATCGGCTATTGGTTCAAAAACGGAGATTATAATAATGCGGCCAAGAAAGCCTTCGTGATGAACCGCATAGGAGACCTTGGTTTTTTGCTGGCTGTATTCTGGATGATCGGCCAGTTCGGCACCACAAATTTTTCTGATATATTCCCCAGGGCCAACGATACCGCACCGGCTGTTCTTACCGGTATAACATTGTTATTATTTGTAGGCGCTACCGGTAAATCAGCCCAGATACCACTGTATACCTGGCTTCCTGACGCCATGGCCGGTCCAACACCGGTATCTGCACTTATCCATGCCGCCACCATGGTCACTGCAGGTATTTACATGATCGCACGCAGTAACATATTATATACGCTTGCACCGGTTACGCCTTCAATAGTTGCAGTCATTGGCCTTGCCACATCCATACTGGCGGCCACCATTGCTATCCAGCAGAACGATATTAAAAAAGTACTGGCTTATTCAACAGTAAGCCAGCTGGGACTTATGTTCCTGGGTCTTGGTGTTGGTGCATACACCGGCGCTGTGTTCCATGTAATGACCCATGCGTTTTTTAAAGCCCTGTTATTCCTCGGTGCAGGCAGTGTGATACACGCTATGCATCACGAGCAGGATATCAGGAATATGGGCGGTTTGAAAAAGCACCTGCCGGTCACCCATCTCACCTTCCTGATCGGATGCATTGCGATTGCAGGCATACCGCCGTTTTCAGGATTTTTCTCGAAAGACGAAATTCTCATGGGCGCCTTTGCGCATAGCCCTGTATTATATTTCATCGGAACCTTCAGCGCCTTGCTGACAGCATTCTATATGTTCAGGCTGTACGCCATGACCTTCCTCGGAACATTCAGGGGAACACATGAACAGGAGCATCATTTACACGAATCACCGGCTGCCATTACGATACCGCTTGTTATCCTTGCATTGCTCGCTGTAGTGGCTGGTTTCCTCGGTATTCCGGAAGTGTTTGCAAAGGATGCACACTGGTTGCAGCATTTCCTGGCCCCGGTATTTGCAGATTCCACCGCAAGGCAGGAAGCTCATGCCATTTCGCACAACACTGAATATGCCATGATGGGCGGTACCGTACTGGCTATCCTGGTGATCATGTTCTATGCCCTGAAGAAATTTGGTGCGTACACGAAAACAGGAGAAGAAGCTTCCGGATTTGCCAAACTGCTTGCAAATAAATGGTATGTGGACGAGATCTACGAGGCGGTCATCAGCAGGCCCTTGAGAGGTTTGTCGGTATTCTTCAATAACGTGATCGAAAGATCAGCCATTGACGGTATCGTGAACGGTACAGGAAAATTCATACAATACAGCAGCCGCCAGTTGAGATGGTTACAGAGTGGCCAGGTTGGATCTTATATTCTGATCATGGTTGTGGCAACTGTTGTGTTTTTCATCATCCAGATATTTGGAAAATAAACCGAGGTAAACTGAAAATATGTTCGCTGCGTTCGACAATTTTCCCGCATTATTGATCTGGCTTCCCCTGATAGGAGGGCTGGTCAGTTTTTTCATCAAGAATGAACGTTCAGTGAAGGCATGGGCGATATTATCCTCCATACTCACACTGGCTTTATTTGCTTTCAGCCTCCTCTATACTGACGATAAGCATTATATCCTTAACAGTGTAAGTTATGTCTGGCTTCCTGAGCTGGGCAGTAGTTTTTCACTTTTCCTGGATGGCATGAGCAGAATATTATGCCTGCTCACCGCCATATCATTTCCTTTGATATTTGCCTCCACTTACAGCAGCACGTATAAGAATCCGAATGCATTTTACGGCCTGATGTTGCTGACCCAGTGCGGCCTGATGGGAGTGTTCCTGGCCGTTGATGCCCTGGTGTTTTATTTTTTCTGGGAACTTGCACTGATCCCTGCCTATTTCCTGGCCTCACAGTGGGGTGGAGAAAAAAGGATACAGGCTGCGTTCAAATTCTTCATCTATACGTTCGCCGGCTCACTGTTCCTCCTGATCGGGATCATCTATGTATACCTGAAAACTCCGGAGCAATCGTTCTCGCTGGTATCTTTCTACAATGTTCAGCTTAGCGCCCAGGAACAAATGTGGTTGTTCTGGATGTTCTTTGTGGCCTTCGCCATCAAGATGCCCATCTTTCCTTTTCATACCTGGCAGCCGGATGTATACGAACAGTCACCCACTGCAGTGACCATGGTACTTAGCGGCATCATGGTGAAGATGGGTCTGTTTGCAGCGATCCGTTGGTTATTGCCGGTGTTTCCCGAAGCGGTAAGGCATTACGACAATGTGGTTATTGGCCTTGCTGTAGTAGGCATGCTATACGCATCCTGTATTGCCCTGGTGCAGGATGATCTCAAGCGGCTTATAGCCTATTCTTCCATTGCGCATATCGGTTTAATGTCGGCATCGCTGTTCACCATAAACCAGATGTCGATGCAGGGTGCACTGATACAGATGTTCAATCATGGTGTTAACATCATCGGACTCTGGATCGTGGTATACCTGATCGAAAAGCAGACCGGGATCAGGAAGATCTCGCAGCTGGGCGGCCTGGCACAGAAGGCGCCGGCGCTGGCCATCCTGCTGGTAGTCATCGCCCTTGCCAATATTGCACTGCCGCTGACCAATGCGTTTGTGGGTGAGTTCATGATGTTTGCAGGGCTGTATAAATTCAGTCCCTGGTATGCAGCAGCTGCCGGTATAAGCATCATACTGGCCGCCGTTTATACACTGAATATGGTGAAGAATGTTTTTTATGGTAACCTGAATACGATCACGGCAGGTTTCAGGGATATCGTTCTGTATGAGCGTGTTATCCTGGTGATGATCGTTGTAATGATATTTATCGTGGGTGTTTACCCGGAGCCAATGTTCAATATGATCAGGTCTGCATCAGAAGTGGTCATAGGGAAGTTCATCAAATAATATTGAAGATCGATTATGAATGCAATTATCTTATCGGCAGTCTGGGGTGTAGTGATGATGTATACAGGCATCGTCATGAAAAACAAATCCTCTGTCAAATATGTGGCTATACTGGGTGTTCTGCTGCTGATCGTTGCCAATTGGCTTGAATTTGCCGGAACATCATTCTTTGCCATTGATACCAAAGGCATGCTGGCTTTCGGAACTTTCGGCCTGTTGTTCAATACGATTGCTTTTGTATCCACTCTTATATTTTTTCTTTTATCCGGATCTGACTTTGAACAGGTAGGAAAGAATCCCGCAGATTATTTTGCATTGATATTTTTTGTGCTTTGCGGCGTGGCGATCGTGTCTTCATTCCAAAGCCTTTTATTGTTGTTCATTGGTATTGA
>JAHEFC010000489.1 GCA_024640385.1 Sphingobacteriales bacterium | reverse complement strand
TTCGGACAACCTTTGTTGTCAAAAACGGCTACTATATACCGGGTAGATGCTCCCGGACTGGCTATGGGATTGGCAATGGTATTGTTGCTTAATCCTGTTGCAGGGGACCATCGATAATCTATCCCCCCGGAGGCCCTCAATTGTGCATTGTCCCCATAACAAATCGCAGTGTCGTTACTCGCCACAGCTAATGGGTAGGGCACTGTTCTTACGATAATATCGTCTTTGGACTGGCATTTACCAATGTTTGCCGTTATGGTATAAGTAGTGGTACCTGCAGGCCTTGCTATAGGATTCTTAAGCGTATTGTTATTCAGGCTTGCCGCCGGCGACCAGGTGAAACCCAGGCCGTCACTCGTGGCATTCAGCCGAACGGAATCGGTCAGGCAGATAGTGGTGTCATTACCCGCTTTAACGGTAACAAACTGTTTGACATCAACAAAAACTGAATCAGTATTCACGCATCCCGGCGCTGAAGTTAGTGTGACATAATACTTTGTAGGCTGATCAGGCGATACCAGCGGATTCGCAACCGTAGTATTGTTGATCATATAATTGGGCGACCATGTGAACGAACCGTTACCCTGTGCTGACAACTGTAGCGTATCGATGTTACAGATCAATGTATCATTGGTTAACCTGATCCCCGGTTTGTCAAGTATATTCACCGGGTTGTCTATCGTATCGCGACATCCAAAACTGCTTCCTACGATCAGCTGAGCCTGGTATGTTCCCGTATTGGGATATTTATAGGTTGGATTCTGGATCCTTGAAGTATCTGGGTTGATGTTAGGATATCCGAATGACCATTTCCAGTAATCCACTACCCCATATTTAGTGGTGGTTTCGTCAGTGAATTGAATGTTCACATTCTTGCATCCATCGAGCACTGAAAATTTCGGGAAGAAGCCCGGATATACTTTTGCAATTGCATACGCGGTATCGGAACAATCCTGGTTACGGTTGGTGATCAGCATGATCCTGTATCTTCCCGTGTCCGGGAATGTGAAGGTAGGCCTGTCAATATTTGACGTATCTGCACTCGTGCCCTGTACACCAAAATCCCAGAAATAGGTCTTGATCAGGCTGCTGGCACTCTTATTCTGGAAAGTGAGGTTATATCCATCGCAGGTGATATATTCCGGGTTCAGGTCTGCAGCCGCAATAGAGCATGGTGCCACTTTGATATGCAGGTCTTTTCGATGCCGGTTGATAATAGTTCCATTTCGTCGTTCTACTGCCGTGACGGTAATAACATAGATACCCGCGGCAGGCGCAGTACCTGATATTATACCATTTGCAGGGTTTATGGTCACTTTGTCGCCCATGGGACGGAATGAACTGAAAGGGAATGCATATGGGATGGAGATATACGGAGGCGGAGCAGCTGTCTGTGGTTGAGGCTGCCCGGTACTGGCTCCATCATATGCCTGGTCGAATTCATAACTGAGTTGGTCATTATCTTTATCTCTTGCGCCGAAATTGTAGACGAAGCCGGTATTCTCGCAGATCACAACCGTATCCGATGTTCCAAACACGGGGCTGGAGTTTTCGGGTGCTGTTGCACCTACATTTGTTCCGGGAATAATGGCAGTATAGGTTGCACCAGTGTTGCCCGAGTTGATCACATTACTGATCTGTTCAATGCGGCAGCAACGCTGATATGAGATCGAGAACCCCAGTTGGGATGGTGGTAATTCTATGTCTTCAGTATAATAACCTATTTCGTAGCATACAATAGGTGGATTGTCTATACATGGGCCCGGCGATGTAAGTTGGATCACCTCACGGCTGTCAATGTTAACGCCGAGATTTAGATAAGGTACTGAAGATCCTGTAGCATAAATGGTTATGGCGGCCCTATCGTCCAATGGAGCACCACTGGAAAGGCAATCACGATAAAGTCTCAACGTGATCCTGTATTTCAGGGTACCGCCTGATCCGGCACCCAGGTATTCGTAAGACATTTCCCCACCGGCAATATGCCTGCCCTCGGCAATTCCCCATGACAATGTTGTGAACAGGATAAGCGGCAAGATTTTTTTCACTTAGTTTTCATTTAGATGCATAAGGAACTTCTTCATGGCAATGGTTGTTCTTTCACTGTTTTCTATCATGCCCATATGTCCCGAAGATTCCAGTATTTCTATATGGCTTTCCACCGGCAAGTGGCACTGCGCCAGGCTATCAGATAAATTTACTGCTTTATCCTCAGTGCCCATAATAAATAGGATGGGTTTTTGAAACCCTGCAAGCAGTTTTGTCCGGTCGGGGCGCCTGATCATCATCTCGTAAAAAGCTATAAGTACCTCTGCATCAAAACAAAGGGAGCTGGCAAGATGTTCAATCACCTGGTTGTAGTGCTCTGCCCTGAATTTTTCACCATAAAGGCCCGGGATCATTTGTTCAAGAAATTTAACAGCGCCGTTGGCCCGGATGAAGGCTATGGAACGTTCCCTGGTGCTGATTTTTTCCTCGTTATCTGCAAAAGCCGACGAATGGATCAGGCCGAACCCGTTGAGTAGATCAGGATATTTTTCCGCAAATGCCAGCGTAATATATCCCCCCATGCTATGCCCCAGCAATGTGAATTTTTGCAGGACTTCCTGGTCTGCAATTTTTTTGATCACCGCTGCCATGGCTTCCAGAGAATGATCAGCAAGCGCTGAAAAAGCAGGTTCAGAAATTCCTATACCCGGAAGGTCAGGGACGATGCAAAGGAATTGTTTGGACAATTCATTCACCTGGTTTTGCCAAATATTTCCATCTTCTCCAAATCCATGAAGAAAAACCACTGGTTTGCCGTTTCCTGAGATCCGGTAAGAAGTATGGTCAGGAAGACATTTTATTAATTGTTCCATGTTCACTGTAAATTTTCCAGCACCTGTACATGGCGATCAGTAAAATGGGTATCAAGGCCGGATTCAACTGCTGGGGTAAAATAACCCACGATAGTAATGTTATG
>JAHEFC010000488.1 GCA_024640385.1 Sphingobacteriales bacterium | reverse complement strand
AGCTTCGGGGGACCTTCCGGGCAATATTGATGTGGGTATGAGCAGGAGCAACGATAGGGGACAAACCTGGGAGCCAATGCGCGTGATCATGGATATGGGTGAGCCGCACGAGAATAATGGTGTTGGCGATCCTGCTATCCTATTTGATCCCGTCAGCAAAAAAATATTTGTTGCTGCATTATGGAGCAAGGGAAACAGGTCTATTGCAGGAAGTGGTCCCGGCCTTACTCCGGATGAGACAGGTCAGTTAGTGATCGTCGAAAGTAACGACAATGGAATAAACTGGTCAGCTCCGGTGAGCATCACACCCCAGGTGAAGAATCCCGTTTGGAAAATATTTTTCAATGGCCCGGGTAATGGTATCGTTATGAAAGATGGAAAGCTGGTTTTCCCTGCACAGTATTGGGATTCCACCGGAATGCCTTATTCTACTATTATTTACAGCGATGATCATGGCCGTAGCTGGAAAGCAGGAACGGGTGCAAAATCAAATACTACTGAAAGCCAGGTAGTGGAAATAAGTGACGGCGTGCTCATGCTCAGTATGCGCGACAACCGGGGAAAGTTCCGCAGCATAAGTACAACAAAAGATATGGGAGCCACCTGGACAGAACATCCTACCTCATACAACACGCTGGAAGATCCGGTTTGCATGGCCGGCTTTATGAAAGCAACCATGAACTGGGACAACAAACCCAAAGACATCCTTTTCTTCAGCAATCCTGCGAGTAGCCATGGCCGTGTTAATCTGTCTGTACGTTATAGCCTGGACCTTGGAGAGACCTGGCCATCGAGCCAGAAAGTGTTGATCGATGAGAGAAAGTCTTATGGCTATTCTGTGATGACGAAGATCGATGATAACACCATTGGGTTAATATATGAGGGAACGGGGGACCTTTATTTCATGAGGATCCCCATCAGCAGCCTCGTAAACAGGCAGCCAAGATCCCGCTCCACATACTGACTTGAACAATTGTTCTTATATTGAATCATGCCTTGGAAGCAAAGTCTTGATCCGCTGAACAATCTTTCACTTTCGCTGCTGATCGCCATTATTCCGATCGTCTTCATATTCTGGACACTTATTATCAGGAAGATGAAGGGCTACCAGGCCGCCGTGCTCACTACTCTTATCACCATCATTATTGCCATTGTTGTATACGGAATGCCAGCTAAGCTTGCCTTACTGTCAACAGCACATGGCGCCTTGTATGGATTGTTCCCGATTTGCTGGATCATCATACCGGCTGTGTTCCTGTTCAATATCACCGTGAAGAGCGGCCAGTTTGAAGTGATCAAGTATTATATGTCCGGCATTACGGCCGACAGAAGACTGCAAGCCCTTTTGATAGCATTTTCGTTTGGAGCATTTCTGGAAGGCACGGCAGGCTTCGGCACACCGGTAGCGATCACTGCGGCCATGCTGGTAGGGCTTGGTTTCAATCCACTTTATGCTGCCGGTATTTGTTTGATCGCCAACACTGCACCCGTTGCATTCGGTAGTATCGGGATCCCAATAACGGTTGCATCTCAGGTATCGGGACTGCCGGAGATGGCTATTTCACAAATAGTAGGAAGAACACTGCCGCTGTTGTCGCTGGTATTGCCTTTTTACCTGGTGATGCTGATGTCGGGCTTTACAAAAGCAAAAGAAGTATGGCCCGCGATCCTGGTTTCCGGGGGCTCATTTGCATTCTTTCAATGGTTCACCTCCAACTATATTGGTCCTGCTTTACCTGATATCATTGCTTCACTGGCATCGATAGTTGCACTGGTTGTTTTCCTGCGATTCTGGAAACCGAAAACGACCTGGCGTTTCAGCGATGAACCGGCCTACGTTGCGCATAAGGACCAGCAGTTCAGCAAAACCGCGATCGTCAAGGCTTTATCCCCCTTCATCATACTTACTTTTATGGTGCTGATCTGGGGATTGAAGCCAGTGAAGGATTTTCTCAATGCCATCGGGCAGGTAGATATTGAATTCCCCGGACTGCATCTTATGGTGTTGAGTGGGGAAACCGAAGCTCCGATCGCACAGGTATACAAGTTGAACTATCTGTCGGCGGCCGGTACTGCCGTATTTATATCCGGAATATTGTCAGTGATGGTATTGAAGATCAGATGGAAAGATGCGCTATCGATTTTTGGAGATACCTTGATACAGCTGAGATTTTCGGTGATCACCATTATTTCGATACTTGGATTTGCCTACCTGGTGAATCTTTCAGGCATTTCACTGACCATGGCGGAAGCACTTGCGCAAACCGGCTGGTTGTTTCCATTCTTCGCACCGCTGCTGGGATGGCTGGGTGTATTCATTACCGGATCAGACACGTCTTCCAATGCATTGTTCAGCAAACTGCAGGCGGCTACTGCGCGTTCCATTGGTGTGGATCCGGTGATCACAGTTGGTGCCAATGTAACAGGTGGGGTGGTGGGTAAGATGATCTCTCCTCAATCCATAGCCGTTGCAGCTGCTGCGGGTAACCTTGTGGGTAAGGAATCAGATCTTTTCAGGTTCACGGTGAAACACAGTTTCATTTTATTGATATTGATCTGCCTGATCACCTTGTTGCAGGCCTATGTGTTCACCTGGATCGTACCAGGGTATTAGTAATTCTGTATAAGAACTTCTGTAGGGATATTCATAGTCTCATGCAGATTTCGGATCATTTCCAGTGTCAGCTTTCTTTTCCTGCTCAATATTTCACTGGCCCTGCTTTTCAGGCCAATCACTTTAGCAAGGTCGTTTTGTGTATAACCCAATTGCTCCATGCGAAACTTAATGGCTTCTATAGGATCTGGTAAATCAACCGGAAAATGTTCGTTCTCGTATTTGTCAATAAGAATGCCGAGTACTTCAAGCTCATCTCCTTCTACAGTTCCTGCTTTGGCACCGAAGATCTGCTCCATCCGTGCGAGTGCAGCCTTATAATCCTTTTTCGTTTTTATTGGTCTAATTACCATTTTT
>JAHEFC010000487.1 GCA_024640385.1 Sphingobacteriales bacterium | reverse complement strand
GTTGAAGAGGAAGAAAAAATTCTTAAATATAAAGGGATTATCCCTCCGGAGGAGATCCTTCTCCAGGCAAAAAAAGATGGATTCGCCGATAAATATTTAGCAAAACTGCTATCTGTACCGGAAAAGGAGATTAGGGCAAAACGTACTGCCCTCGGTATAAATGAAGCCTGGGAACCGGTACCCGTCAGTGGGGTGGAAGATGCTTCGTACTATTTCTCTACCTATAACGCTCCCGATAAAGTGGAAGTAAGCAACAGGAAAAAGATTATGGTACTGGGAGGGGGACCCAACAGAATCGGCCAGGGGATAGAATTTGACTATTGCTGCGTGCATGCAGCATTTGCAATCAGGGCTGCCGGTTACGAATCTATTATGGTCAATTGCAATCCGGAAACTGTTTCAACTGATTATGACACTTCAGATAAACTGTATTTTGAACCACTTACCACAGAAGATGTCCTAAGCATCTATTACAAAGAAAAACCTGAAGGAGTCATTGTTCAGTTTGGGGGACAAACACCGCTGAACCTGGCAAAAGAGCTCGCTGAAGCTGGAGTTAAGATCCTTGGTACAACCCCTGATACCATAGATCTCGCAGAAGATCGTGACCGCTTCAGACAGGTGATAAACAGGCTTGGTATTCCGCAGCCGGAATCTGGTATGGCAAGTAACCTTGAACAGGCACTTTCAGTTGCGGAAAGGATAGGCTATCCCCTGATGATCAGGCCATCCTACGTGCTCGGAGGCAGGGCAATGAAGATAATCCTGGATGATACCATGCTGGAAGAATATGTTGCAAAAGCAGCAGGTGTATCACCCGACAGGCCTCTTCTGCTGGATAAATTTCTTGAGGATGCCATAGAGACGGAAGCTGATGCAATTTCAGATGGTACTGATGCTTTCGTTCCGGCAGTTATGCAGCATATTGAATATGCGGGTATCCATTCCGGTGATTCAGCATGTGTGATACCCCCGGTAATAATCAGTAAAGAACATAAAAAAACAATATATGATTATACCAGACGGATCGCAATGGAACTGAAGGTAGTAGGGCTGATGAACATACAATACGCTATTTATGAAAATACTGTTTACATCCTTGAAGCCAACCCAAGGGCTTCACGGACAGTGCCATTAGTTTCTAAGGTCTGTAATATCTCCATGGCGAGGATTGCCACACAGATCCTGCTTGGTCAAAAACTTTCTGACTTCAGCCTGAAAAATAAAACAATAACTCATTACGGCGTGAAAGAGGCAGTATTCCCCTTCAACATGTTCCCTGCTATTGATCCTCTTCTTGGTCCCGAGATGCGTTCAACAGGTGAAGTTCTGGGAATGGCTGATTCATACGGCATGGCATTTTTCAAATCCCAGGAGGCAACACAAACACCATTGCCGATTAATGGAACCGTTCTGATAACGATTGCAGACCGTGACAAGGAAAAAATAGTTGAAACCGCACGTAATTTCCACAATATGGGCTTCACCATATTATCTACCGGAGGGACAAAACAGTTCCTGGAAAAACATGGCATCCCGGCCACTCTGATACTAAAAGTTCATGAAGGAAGACCAAATATTGTGGATGCAATCAAAAACAAAGAGATCGATCTTGTTGTAAACACACCTGCAGGACGCCTCAGTGAATATGATGACTCATATATAAGGAAGAATGCCATCAAATTTAAAATACCTTATATAACCACCACATCGGCAGCACTGTCCTCAACAAACGGCATTAAGGAGAGACAAAATGGTGAGTATAAGGTGAAGTCACTGCAAGATTACCATTCAGCAATTGAAGATTGAAGATACCAGAAGGTAATAAACAGAAGACCGGCATTTAACCGGTCTTCTTTATTAAGAAATATTCATTTATGTTTAGTAACCCCACTTCTTCATTATTTCAAGATCAATCTTAACGCACTCCAGTGGTGTCTTGCCCTGGTATGATTCCTGTTCAATTATATAACAGGTTGTTCCTCCAATTTTTGTAAGGGTATCTACCACATTCTTTGCATCAACTATTCCCTCGCCAAGAATTGTGCTCTCATATTTTTCATCCCCGCTGGTAGCAAGGATCTCATCCTTAACATGGACATTTTCAAACCTGCCGGGGTACTTGTTAACAACATCAATTGCCACAGCTCCTCCGTTATAAAGGTTCCCTATATCAAGCTGTACAACTACAAGATCAGGATCCATGCTCTTCATCATTATGTCAAAAAGTTTTTCACCATTCAGAGTTTCACTGAATTCAAAATCATGGTTGTGGTAACCGAATTTCATCCCCTGCTTGCGGCATAATTCTCCACACTTGTTGAATACATCCATATAACGTCTGAAATCGTCATAGTTGTTCCTCATTGTAGAATCCATAGAAGGGCTTACCACATATTTCTGTCCAAGAACAGCTGCATCTTCAATAGTCTGTTTCCAACTGTCAGAAAAATCCTTCTTCGCTTCATCCCAGTGCTGTTTACCCATTACAGTATGACCACTCACCATCTTAAGGCCTAAACCATCGAGGACTTTTCTGAATTCCGGCGCCTTGTATGTGTAAAATTTCCTGTCTACATAATTTGCATGTTCTACATATATATAGCCCATCTTGGCAAGCTGGGTCATTGTTCCGACCGGATCCTTCTTCATCTCGTCCCGCACGGAATAGAGCTGAAGGCCTAAAATCCCCTTTCCCTTTGCAGTGGCAAAAACTGATCCCGGAAGAATGGCAGTTCCAAGTGCGGCCATCGTACCTGCTTTCACAAAAGTTCTTCTTGAAGTTTTCATTTTATCTTATTTAATAATTTTATAAAATCTGATCCAATTTTTAGAGAATATAAAGATAGGAATCCAATATGTTTATTAAACATTTTCAACGATAAATAAATTTTCATCGGCTTTTGGGATCACCCGGTAATAAATGTCTGATCGCTACTGCCACTGAATATCAATTAGATTATAATATCTTT
>JAHEFC010000176.1 GCA_024640385.1 Sphingobacteriales bacterium | reverse complement strand
TCCATTAACTGCTCCTGACTGATGAATGGTACCAATGGCTTGCTGGCCACCATGGTCACATACTGGTTCTTCCTGCTCATCAGCAGCATCAGCACCTTTGTTGAACTCGTAGTGTCAGGATAATAGCGTTTAAAGATCTCGCTGGTGTAGATGGGCGTTTTAATATCCAGACTATCCGTTGACATCAATACTACGGAGCCGGTTCTTTTATGAAAAGCAGCAAGCATGCTGTCCACCCGCGCAATTTCTTCAGCATTCAGGTAATGCTCTTTGTCCAAAACATAAGATTGAGCGGATGTCTGGGCAGCAACAATCAAAAAGATCAAAAAGTAAAGCCTGGTCATTTCGATGGTGTTGACGACTTTAAACTTAATCATATTCCGGCAGCCTTAAAAACAAAAAAGTCAAAAATGGTCTGCTGACCCATTTTTGACTTTTTACTTTTGACTTTTAACTTACATGGCGGGTTCAGCCTTAGGCGCCTTCTTTTCCATCATCTTCTCGATCAGGTCGGGTACCTTTTCAAACACGCCGCTCATACCCCTATTTGTTTTCGTAGAGATGAATGAGATCTGATCGCCCCTTGTAGTTAAAAATCCAATGGGTTCTACACCCAAACCTCCGCCTGCACCGCCACCAGTTCCCTCACCTTTACCTTTGCCTGGTGCATCGCCCGTACCTTCTCCACCGCCATATCCCACTCCAATCCCAAATTTCATCACAGGCACACAGGTGAATTCACCCAACTGGAAAGACTGGCCCACTACGGTCTCGGTCCTTGCTTCTGTTTTCAGAAAATCGGTAAGTTGTTTTACAGATTCCTCTAGATTGATTGCCATAACCTGAATTTTATTTTTAAACAATTGATCTTCGGAAAAACGCATAAATTATTTTCCAGGGCCGGTTCCGGACTTTCAGCACCAAATAATTTTCATCATTGAAATTCATCATAACATGGCCTCTTGAATAGGGTGCATAATTCAAAAAATATAGGCGGGCATTCGTTGTGTAATCACCCGTATCTATGGCAAGTCTGCATTCGGTCACCTTAAATGACCTCAATACATCCAGCATCCTGCCGGGCATATGTTTAAACCGCGAAGGTCTATTTTCAGAAGCAGGGATTTTCTTCGGCTTAGCTGGATTTTTTTTCAGCTCTGAGAGCGTTAATTTTTTTGAAAAAAATAAAATCCTAAAGTGAACAAACCAGTCCCTTTCATACCAGATCCTGGCCCGCCCAATCGTTTTCCAGCATATTTCTGCAACGGGAATCCTGGTGTCCACATTCAATTCCAGGGTAGCCAGCAGCAACCAAGTGATAAGTAGAAGAACAAGCATCAGGAATCCGAATAGCCAGAACATATGATGCCGTTTTAAAAATGGGCCGAAAGCTATGGGAATTTTCCCCGGCAGACAATGAGGAATGTCATGTTGTTCAAAAAACCTGAGGCCCCACTTACTTATTTATCTAATGCAATAACCGGTTAACACACTAACCGGCTAACACACTCACAGGGGTAACTGGATAATAAATGAAGTCCCCTCGCCTTCCGTGCTGTCTACCCGAAACTCTCCCCCATGCGCTTTTACGATATCATAACTCAGAGAAAGTCCAAGCCCGGTACCCTGCCCGGTAGGTTTAGTAGTGAAGAAAGGCTGGAAGATCTTTTCTTTGACTTTCTCCGGAATCCCTTTGCCATTATCCTGTACTGCGATCAGTATGGTATTGCCATGTTTGGTTGTAGATAACCGAACCTTGGGATCAAAGCCCGGGTACCTGGCTTTTTCATTCACTGCATAAAACGCGTTGTTGTATAAATTCAAGAGTACACGGCCCAGTTCCTGGGGTACCGCTTTAATCTTGCCTATAGATGGGTCAAAATCCGTTTCCAGAATGGCATTGAAACTTTTATCCTTGGCCCGGAATCCATGATATGCCAGTCGCAGGTATTCATCTGCCAACGCATTGATATCCGTTGGCTCTTTTTCCCCCGTGCTGACCCTGCTATGCTGCAACATGCCTTTTACAATGGAATCAGCACGCCTGCCATGTTGATTGATCTTTTCAAGATTACTGCGCAGGTCCCCAATAATATTGTCCACTTCTTCTTTATTGCCCTTCGCCATTTCCTGCTCCATCTCTTCGATCAGTTCGTTACTTAACTCAGAAAAATTATTGACAAAATTTAACGGGTTCTGGATCTCGTGGGCAATACCTGCGGTCAGTTCACCCAAGCTGGCCATTTTTTCCGACTGCACCAACTGGGACTGTGTGGCTTTCAGTTCATCCAGCGTTGTTTCGATCCTGTTCTTTGCATTTTCCAACAAACGGAAATCTTCATACCGCGAATAGGCAATCGAAAATGTACTGGCCAGTGTTTTTATCAAATCAATATGCTCATGATGTAAAGGCTCCGCACTGCCTACATAGAGCATACCCTGTTTGAAAGGAATGAAGTGAAGATAAAGTGATTCAGGAGGCAAGGCCGCACCCTGGTAAGATCTGGCATCATGTACTTGTCCCGCGGCAATCAGCGTCTGCGTCCATGCAGTAAACTCCTCCTTGTTCCAGTGTTCTTTATAAACCTTTTTCTTGCGCCAGTGCTCAACAGCATTTTGTGTTACGCCAACAGTATCAAAAGGCAGATGCAATAACCCCAGCGACTTACCATCAGGTGAAGAAAGAAAAACATTCACTATAGATTCCTCCTCATTCATAATGAATACACCGCAACGAATGAATGGTATCTTAAGAATGTCGAATTCGTGCCATAGGAGGGGGATGATATGTTCCAGGTCTTCGGTGGACCGCATACTGGCCACCTGCCCACGAACCCTGTCCAGCGAAGCCTGCTTAAGGGCTTCTTTAGCCAGAGCTTCTGCTTTTTGCAGATCCAGGAACCTGGTATAAGTCTGCTCAAACACTTTGGCAAAACGTTTGAATAGATCATGGGCTTCGGGAACCGGTTCAAAACTGATGAACATCAGGTAGCCCTGCGGGAAAAACGCACAATGGATGATCTGAAATTCAGGGATCGAGAATTTGAAATGCTCAACAATTTTCCTGAAATCAGGTATACTCAACATATACCTGTAATGCCTTTGATTTACCTCGCCGTACATTTCTTCTATAAAGAGTCGTTCTCCTTTCTGCTCTGCCTCAAAAATGCGTTTGAAAACATCTTCCGAGCTCGAGGTTTTAAAAGGTGGTTGTATTCGGTCTTCCCCGGCCATCCATGCCGTAGCTGCTTTTTTGTCTTCATCCCAGATATTAAACCCGCAACCAAATAATTTACCCCCCAATATTTTAACCTGCTGAAACAATAATAAGGCAGCATCTCCTAATTCATCACTTCGCTGCATGGCCATGGTCCTGCTTCGGATCTTCTCCAACGCTGCTTCGATCTGCGCCTCCCTGGCCTGTGCTTCAGATCTTTGCAAATCAAGAAACCTCGTATAGGTTTGATCAAACACTTTGGCGAAACGCTTGAATACGTCATGCATTTCGGGGAAATGTTCGTAGGTGATGAAGAGCAGATTGCCGTGCGAAAAATTGGCAATATGATCGATCTGAAAATCGGGAAATGTTGCACCCATTTCCAGGAGGTTATGCAATAAATCTCCAAGCCCACCCGGCAAGGAAAGCATATACCGATAATGTTCCTTCTGTATTTCCCCTGCACTTTCATAAACACATAATTCGTCACCCCTTCGCCTGGATTCATCGAACAAAATAAAAACCGGATCTTCCGTCAGTGGAACACGACATGGAGGGAGGATATCGCCATCCGGACTGCCGGGGTAAAATATTAATTCCCTGTCGCCTGTTTCCCAGATATTGAAACCACATGTCCATTGGGGAATACCAAGCGCCTTCACTTGCTGGAACAGCACAGTGGCAACTTCTGCCAATTCACTGCTTCGTTGCATAGCCATGGTTCTCGAACGAACCTTTTCTAATGCAGCTTCGATCTTTGATTCGCGAGCCTGGGCTTCCGCTTTTTGGAGATCAAGAAAACGGGTATAGGTCTGTTCGAAAACTTTTGCAAAGCGCTTGAAAATATCATGGGCTTGTGGAATCCGTTCGTAAGTGATAAACGACAGGAAGCCCTGTGAAAAATAGGCGATATGATTGATCTGGAAGCTGGGCAATTCGAAACCGGAATCTAAAACGGGCTTGAATATTTTATCGAAGGAAGGAAGGGTGGCCATATACTCATAGTGCGTTTTAATCGCTTCGCCACTGATCTCGTCCACAAAAAATGATTCCCCTCTTTCCCAGGCTTCACGCATATGGATAAATGTTGCTTCTTCTGTAAGTGGTGCCCTGAAGGAAGGCAGAAGAACCCCTTTCGAGCTCATCCAGGCAGTTACGGCGTTTTTATCTTCCTCCCATATACAGTACCCTGTACTCCATGACGGTATCCCCAAAGACTCAACTTGATGAAACAGTAATTGAGCTGCTTCAGGAAGTTCATCGCTATGTTGCATCGCCATCGTCCTTGCCCTCACCCTTTCCATAGCCAACTGGATCTGAGATTCTCTTGCCTGTTCTTCTGCTTTTTGGAGATCCAGAAAACGGGTATAGGTTTGCTGGAACACTTTCCCAAAACGCATTAGTGTGGCATTATCTTCTTCCGAATAAGGAATACCGGAAAAATTCTCGATATAAAGGCCAATATTCTCTAACAATACAGTTGATACGGCCAAGCCGGGGCAACTGAAATAAAACTCTTTTGATTCTTCAGGTAGTTCGGGGATATATTCAAGAAGCTTTTGATAAAATCTGTTCTTTTCTTCAAAATCCAGGAGGGTGGCAAAGAAATCTTCACCTTTCTCTTTCGCTTCATTAAAGCGATTATAGTACACAGAATCAAAATAGGGAATAGTCACCTTAGCGGGAACCCCGAGCGGATCAGCTACCCAAATTTCGTAATCATCCCTGGTCTTATAATCTATTACAAAACCGGTATGCCCGATATTGATATTTAAGTGGCCGAATTGTTCAAATACAACCTGGATCACCTCTTTGAGCTCCTCACTTTTTTGCATAGCCATTGAACGGCTCCTGACTCTTTCCAATGCAGCTTCAATCTGTGCCTCTTTTGCCTGGGCTTCGGCCTTCTGCAGATCAAGGAAACGGGTATAGGTTCTTTCAAATTCAATAGCAAAGCGCGCGAGAATATTCTTTTCATCTTCCCTTAAATCGGATGTAACCATTACACCAAAACAGCCATATTTCATGAAGGCTTCTACATAGTACAGTCCATCAGAAAAATATTCCGGTTTTAGCTGTTCTACACCGGCAATCAATTCCTGCCACGCTGCAAAATAACTTTCAACCCCGGCCGGTGGTACATGATAGGAAACAACCGATTCTATGCCTTTCCAATCAACAAGACATTGTGCCGTTGCTGGCTCATTTCTATCGAGAGGATAATTGATAGCCTTACTTTTAAAAACAGCAGAACCTTTTGTTGCTATTGAATCTGCTGGAACATCTTCGGCCCATGCTGCCCAAAAAATATGTCGGTCTTTATCTTCATCAGGCAACCATAAAAATGAAAATGCTGAACCGATGTCGAGTAAAAGAATTTGTTCGTGGAAAACCCGTAGGGTATTATCCAACTCATTTGAATGCTGCATCAGCATACTTTGTGTACGGGTACGTTCCAATGCCGCTTCAATCTTTGCTTCTCTTGCCTGGGCCTCTGCTTTTTGGAGATCCAGGAAACGGGTATAGGCTTGTTCGAAAACTTTGGCGAAACGTTTGAAAATATATTTCTCTTCGTAAGGTTCCAACGTAATGATCAACAGGTATCCATATGAGAAATAGGCGGCATGCCATGTTTGCCTTGTAGGCAGATCAAAACCTGACGCCACCATGGCTTCAAACATGGGGCCTACAGAGGGCAGCGTCAACATGTAATCATAATGAGCCTTTAAATCATCTCCCCCTTTCGCTATAGAAATAATACCATCCCCATTTTTCCAGCCTTCAAACATTGCCCTGTGTACGGAATCTTCTGTATGAGGAATCAACATCACGTTCTGCATACCGCCTTCAGTAGCCATCCAAAATTCATCCACATCCCGATCCACCTTGCATAAACCTACACCTGTTGCCCAAAGGCTCCCGCCAAGCTGCCTGAGCTGCTGAAATAGAACTACGGCAACATCCCCCAGTTCACTACTCTTATGCATCGCCATGCTCCTGCTTCTCACCCTTTCCAGTGCGGCTTCTATCTGACCTTCTCTTGCCTGGGCCTCTGCTTTCTGTAAATCTAAAAACCTGCGGTAGGTCATTTCGAACACTTTGGTAAACCGCAACACCATTTCCTCCTGCGAAGCAGTTAATCGATCTTCCCCGATGTTGAAAAAATAGCCCTGGGCGAAATTGAAACTATAGATCACCGCAGTTTTAGGTGATATGTTTAAAAATTCTTCCACCGAAAATGGAATACCATTTTCAATCATCAATTTATGAATATGCTCACCAACCCAGGTCTGATGCCTGACCGTGCCTTCTTCGTCTAATTCTAAAACATTAAAAGGTTCCTGCTTTTTCCAACTCGACAGTATGGAACGCATAACATCTGTATGCGTTTGCGGAAAACTAAACGGGAAAGGAAGCACTTTCCCATCAACCGGATTGACGCTATAATAGGATGCAGATTTTTCATCTTTGTCTACGAAAGCATAAGAAACATTCATGCTATTAACTCCAAGTGCGGATAACTCTTTGGCTACAAGTTCTGCTGCAGGGAGCAGTTCTTCTGTTTTATGCATGGCCATCGTTCTGCTCCTCACCCTCTCCAATGCCGCTTCTATCTGGGCTTCCCTGGCCTGGGCCGCCGCCTGCGCAATATCAGTATACCGCTGATACGCCAGCATGAAAACATTACGGAAACGCTTCAGTAAGGCCATCTTTTCGCTGTCAATAGGGGCAAAAGTGGAAATGCCTATCGAACCACTCCCAATGGAATAGAAATAATAATGTAATCCAACAACATCATCAATACGCGGATCATCTTTTTCTCCCCTTTCCTTCCTGAACTTCTTCCATTCTTCCAGGTCCTTCCCTGCAAAGACCGTCTCTGAAAATGCATCATCCGCAGTCCTGATCTCGCGGATCTGCTTCTCAATCACCGGGTGTATATTATATACTAACGGCGTTATGCTTTTCCCGATCTCATCAGAATAATCATAGTTCACAAACGAGGAATGCTCATCATCATGAATATTGATCATGGCATTTCGCAATACATCAAAACCCAGGCTGCGGAATTCATTGAACAGGACTTCACAGATATCCACCAGGTTGTCCGGCTTACTCATCCCCATCGCTACGGCCCTTACCTTTTCCAATGCCTTCTCAATTTCCAGTTCCCGGTTCTGCGCTTCCACGGCCTGCCTTTTCTTCTCCAGCTCCTCAATGGTTTCTTCCAACAGTATCGCAGTCGTCTTCTTTACTTTCTCCGTACGGTCAAGTTTAAAATCAGTAATGGTCCATTGCTTGTCGGCATCCGAAAGCGACTTCAATAAAGCCTGCTTATCCGCTTCAATCAAGGGACTGTTCAATATCTGTTCCTGTATACGGGAGAGAAATGGATTCATGTTATTTTTCTTTTAAGGCCACACAACAGGTTGTCAGGTTGTGCAATTCCAGGTTCCCGCCCATGGCCTTGCCGAGTTCGGCATTGGAGAACATCCCCGCCAGGGGTACATTCCAGATATTTTTTACTCCCTCAATTTCCATATTCATCAGTGGCCCCAGCGCAATTATTCTGCCGGCACAACTGAAAATGACCAGGGCATCTGCTTCGGGCATTTCGGTGGCCTGCAGGTCCTTTGCATCATTGATCACCCGCTCCATCACATCAAAGTCTGGCGGCAGGGAGAACCGGATCTTTGAACCCTGGGGCACTGTCCCACTGCAATAGAATGAATGGTCGTTCCAGTCAATGATCAATCCAGGGCGCATCACAGGGTCGCCTTTTTCGCGTTGCAACTGCAAAGGAAAATTGGTGGCGATCTCAAACACAAGATTTTTATTATCGGGAGAAACATCTTCAAGGCCTCCGTATT
>JAHEFC010000486.1 GCA_024640385.1 Sphingobacteriales bacterium | reverse complement strand
TATGCAGGCTCCATGAATATTCAACTGCTGGAGGCGAAAGTATTTCCATCTTATACTTTATTCCTGACTATCTGTGGGTACATCCTTGGCATTGTCACAATTCCACGGTATGTAAGCCAGGTCAATGCCTTGCGATTCTGTACTATATTGGGAACTGTGTTCACACTGCTGATCATATTTGCAAGAGGAGAGGCGAATATCCTGGGCCATAAAACAGATATTTCGATCTGGTTCGTGGTATTGCTGGGCCTTGCCAATTCACTGGTATGGGCGGGTATCTGGCCATTGGCATTAGACGGTTTGGGAAGATTCACCAAGCTTGGTGCTTCAGTGATGATCATGGGGCTTTGCGGCAATGCCATCATGCCGGTTTTGTATGGTTATTTTGCTGACCTGTTTGATCTGAGGCAGGCATATTGGGTATTGTTCCCCTGTTATTTATTCCTCGTATTTTATGCCATGTATGGACATAAGATGAGGACATGGAGTTTCAAAACGGCACATGCATAGGCTGAAGATCTATAACGGGAAAGTGATCACTCCATCAGGCCTGCTTCCTGCGGGGGCCGTTTTGATTGAAAATGGATTTATCATCGGTGTTGAGAAAACAGATGTGGAATTCAGTGATGCGGAATTGATCGATGCCCGCGGGCAATACATTTCCCCGGGGTTCATTGACATCCATATACATGGCGGCGGTGGTTTCGATTTTATGGACGAAACTGAAGAGGCGTTCATTGGCATTGCTGAAACCCATGTGCAATATGGAACTACGGCAATGGTTCCAACAACACTGTCGGCCACAAAAGAAGCCATCATAACCGCATTGGAGATCTTTGACCGAGTCCGCGACAGGAATCCTACAGGATCTCAATTGCTTGGTGTGCATATCGAGGGCCCTTATTTCGCCATGAATCAAAGGGGGGCGCAGGATCCGAGATATATCCGGGATCCGGACCCTGCGGAGTACCAGGAGATCATCGATCATTATAAGGGATTGGTGCGATGGTCTGTTGCACCTGAATTGAGCGGAGCATTGGAAATGGGCAAGGCACTTCGTGCAAAAGGGATCATTGCTGCCATGGCGCATACGGATGCGATCTATGAGGATGTTGTAAAAGCAGTTGAAGCTGGTTATACCTTGTCTACCCATCTTTATTCTGCCATGAGCGGCGTTACCAGGAGAAACGCATTCCGTTATGCCGGTGTGATCGAGGCTTCTTTACTGATGGATGAGATCGATGTAGAACTCATCGGGGACGGCATTCATCTTCCGGCTCCTTTGCTGCAATTGGCATTCAAAGTCAAAGGCCGTGAGAAGATCGCCCTCATCACAGATGCCATGCGTGGTGCTGCCATGCCTGAGGGTGAAAGCATGTTGGGAAATCTGCACACGGGACTGAAGGTGATCATAGAGGGAGGCGTGGCCAAACTGCCGGACAGAACTTCGTTTGCAGGTTCGGTGGCAACGGCAGACAGGTTGGTGAGGACCATGCATGAGATGGGTGCTGTTTCTATGGAAGACGCGGTATATATGGCAGCTACAACACCTGCGAGGATCATGGGGGTAGGGGATGTAAAAGGCTCAATCGAAAAAGGGAAGGATGCCGATATCGTGATCTTTGACGGCGAGGTAAATGTTTTTAATACAATAATCAAAGGGGAGGTAATATATGAGAAAAGCATTCAGGGCTGAAAAGCTTTCAGTCCATATTTACGACAGCAGGGATGCTATGGCAGAAGCTGCTGCCAATGCCATTACATCGGAGATCCGTCATCTCACGGAAAAGGATGGGGACCTTAACCTGATCTTTGCCGCGGCTCCTTCTCAACAGGAAGTGCTGGAGAAGCTTCGTTCAAAAAACCTGCAATGGAACCGGATCAATGCGTTTCATATGGATGAGTATGTGGGCCTGGATGAACAGGCACCGCAGCGGTTTGGAAATTTTTTGAAAGCAGCATTGTTCGATCACGTTCCATTGAAGTCTGTGCATTTAATAAACGGTAACACGGCTGATGTGGACGCGGAGTGCAGGCGCTATGCCTCACTGCTGGAGCAGCATCCTCCTCATATCGTGATCCTGGGTATAGGGGAGAATGGCCATATTGCTTTTAATGATCCACCGGTTGCCGATTTTCATGATCCTTTATCAGTAAAGGAAGTTGAGCTGGATCAGGTATGCAGGCAGCAACAGGTGAATGATGGTTGTTTTGCCAGGCTGGAAGATGTACCTACCCATGCGATCACGCTCACCATACCGGCTTTGATGAGAGGCAAGTCGTTACACTGTATAGTTCCCGGCGAAACCAAGATCGATGCGGTGGACAATACCGTTCATCGGGAGATCCGGGAGCAGTATCCGTCTACGATCCTGAAAACGCATGATCACGCAGTTTTATATGTTGACAATATCAGTTCATCACATATTTGAAATCATTTTTTTATGAGTAATCGCAGGAAGTTCATCAGGAATACAGGATTGGCCGGGTTGGCATTAGGACTTGGCTACCCCGCTACCTCCAAGGTCCCTACCTTGGAGGTAGGGACCTTGGAGGTAGTAGGAAAAAACGTTGGGATCATTGGGCTGGACACATCCCACAGCACGGCTTTCACCAAGTTTTTGAATGGTCCCAACGCAGGTGCCGACTATTTCGGATATAAAGTGGTGGCCGCATATCCCTGGGGGAGCAAGACCATCAAAACGAGCTATGACCGTATCCCCGAGTACACCGAAACCGTGAAATCATTTGGCGTGGAGATCGTGGATTCCATAGCGGCACTGCTCGCCAAAGTGGACGTAGTGTTACTCGAAACCAATGACGGCAGACCGCATCTGGAACAGGCATTGGAAGTATTCAAGGCAGGGAAGCCCGTGTTCATTGATAAACCTGTAGCGGCTTCGTTAAAGGATGCTATAGCCATTTATAAAGAGGCTGAAAAATATAAAGTGCCGGTGTTCTCTTCTTCCTCACTCCGTTACA
>JAHEFC010000485.1:2274-2988 GCA_024640385.1 Sphingobacteriales bacterium | reverse complement strand
CAGGTCAGTAGGTGTAAATCCATGCCATGATGCGTGCAGCAGCGGTGAGAACGGCGTTGCACCGGATCCGGGGGTATTTACTATGATCATGAAGCAAACTGTCATGCCCCTGAGTACATCAAGGGCAAGGAAACGGGTGGGTTGTGTTGTAGCCATAACTAAACTCGGATATATATTTTTTTCTTGTCTAATATAAGCCCGATGGCCCAGAAAACCAGTACATGTGCTATCGCAAAGGCCAGTGAGCCAGGGTAGTCGCCGAACAAGGGCTGGAAGATCTTCTGGAACACCCAGGCATACCCATTGATGAAGGTCTCCTTGCCATCTTTCATACCGTTCGGAATACGCATGATGCCATAGAGTTTTACCCATACCCCAGAAAGCACATAAATGAATAATGGATTTTTTCCGAACACATCGAAGAATTTGGTCCACCAGGCTCTTACGCCTTTCAGCTCTATCCAATGGATCATCACGCCCAACACCATCATGGCCAGTCCTGTTGTATACAATACATAGGAACTGGTCCAGATCTTTTTGTTGATCGGGAAAACCATATCCCATGTAAATGCAGTGAAGATCAAAAGGGCAGCCGTTACAAAAAGATTAGCCAGCATGTCGTTGTTCTTGCCCTTGGTGATCACATATTCACCTACCAGGTATCCGAATATCACCTGCACGATAGCAGGTATGGTACTCATGATGCCCTCGGGT
>JAHEFC010000485.1:0-2264 GCA_024640385.1 Sphingobacteriales bacterium | reverse complement strand
ATTCCCCAAGGATGGCCTTGTCGATCGCATTGCCAAAATATCCCTGCATACTGTACGGATCACCGGGATCGCCGAAAGCATAACACATCCACCAGTATAATAAAAGCAGGATGCTGCCAACCACAAAAGCGCCTTTTGACTTAAAAAGATATACGATGATAGAGGCAAAGAAATAGGCCAGCGCTATTCTTGGTAGCACTCCCAGTATCCGAAGATTCTCCAATGGTTTCATCACCAGTTCCCCTTCGCTCCATCTTACAAACGGAAACCAGTTGAGAACAAGCCCGATCAGGAAGATCAGGATGAATCGTTTGGTCACTTTTTTCCAGAACATCTCTGGCGTGGTGAGGCGGGGCATTACAAAGGCCATCGCATTACCCACGGCAAAAAGAAAGAAAGGGAATACCAGGTCGGTGGGGGTACATCCATGCCATTTGGCATGCTCGAGGGGCGGGTACACATACGACCATGAGCCCGGGTTGTTTACCAGGATCATTAAAGCGACTGTGGCACCCCGGAATACATCGAGTGAATGAAAACGATTCATAGCAGTGGTAAAGTTCGGTTGGGGTAAATGTACTAATTTGACCATTGCATTGAGCAGTATGAGAAGAAAGATCAGGACATGGTTGCGACATTGGATACCTAGGGTGGTGAGTGTTTTTGAACCGGAAGGCCGCAAAGGCAAATGGTTCGAAGAGAAATACTACACTTACCTGTTTACGCGTAACAAGCAATATTGCCGTCCTGACCCTAATGAAGAAGAGGCGGAAAGATGGGGGCATATTGAGGAGCTGGTAAAAGAAGCGTTAAACACCAGCGGTAAAGAATCATTCGATTCTATAATCGATTTTGGATGTGGGCGCGGCTGGCTTTCTAAGGAACTCTCCAGGTACAGCAAAGTCATTGGGATCGAACCCATTTCGAAAGTTGTTGAATACGGGAAGAGTATCTATCCGGGCCTTGATCTTCGGCAAGGTGATATTCAAAGTTTAAAGCTGCTGAAATCTGATCTCCTGGTTTGTTCCGAGGTGGTTGAACATATTGGGAAAAAGAGGCAGGCCGAATATTTCAAAGCTTTTTATCAGTCCCTTGAACCGGGTGGATTTTTGATCATCACCACACCAAGGCATGAGGCTTTTGCCGAATGGGCGAGCTATGTGGACCTGGATCAACCTACAGAAGAATGGCTTACCGAGACAGAACTAAAGTGTTTTGCAGAAGATGCAGGATTTCAGGTGGTGAAGAAGATCATTTACGGACGGCCGCCCCGGCCAGATGCGCCTATAGTGGAGGTATACCAGCAGTGGCTGTTCGGGCGATAGTGCTCTATTTATATATTATACTCAGGATCTTTTTCCAGAAGATGACCGGCAATTGGATATTATATTTCTTCATCAGCTCAAGGTGCTCTTTTGAGAGTTTTCGGCCTGTATTGGTTTTGACGGGAAAATAGCCATAAAATTTTGTCCATTCATTCCAGCCTTCACGCCAGGCTTTTTTCTCTTCGTCGTTCCTCAGCAGGGGCTTTTGCCTGATCAGTACATTCAATGCTGAATTGAGCATGAGGGCATAATTGTTAGACATATTGGTCTCATGCTTTCGGTATACTGAGATATTGACCGGATTATGCATGACCTCATTCTCTCTTGTGATCCGGAGATAATGTTCGTAATCTTCACAGCCTTTTATATCCAGGGAAGTATCGAACCGGTATTTCATAAGTGTTTCCCTTCTATAAATAACGGTGGAGGGATTGCCAATGAAATTCCTCAGGAGCAGGTGGGTGTAGAAATTGTAGGTGAATGGGTGGCAGTGAGACAGGTAAGACCCATCTTCCAGTTGGATATCATGACAGCCGGAAATAAAAGCCGCTTTTGGGTTGGCAATCAATAATTCAAGATTGGTGATCAGTGTTTTGGGATGGTACCAGTCGTCCGCGTCGAGAAAACTGATAAAATCGCCCTTGCAGTGGTCGATCCCGGTGTTCCGGGCCGCCGGAAGTCCTGCGTTTACCTTGTGGACATAGACTACTCTTTTAAAAGACCGGGCCACCTCGGCGGTATTGTCTACCGAGCCGTCGTCCACCACAATGATCTCCAGGTTATCATATCCCAGGTCCAGGCAACTCTGGACAGCATTGGCCAGATACCGGCCATGGTTGAAGCAGGGGATGATAATAGACAAAAGTGGGTGGGTGTCTTGCATCGTAATTCCGGATTCCGGATTATGGATTCCGAATTAAATACATAAATACGGAATTC
>JAHEFC010000484.1 GCA_024640385.1 Sphingobacteriales bacterium | reverse complement strand
TCTTCCACGCAGATGCGTGAAACAGCCAGTGGATGGAGGATATAGGGCTCCCCGCTCTTGCGCCTCATGGTTTTATGTGCGTCCACCGAGATCTCGAAAGCCCGGCGAAGGAGTTCTTTGTCGCCCGGTTTCAATTTTGGCTTCAGCACGCGCAAAAGGGCCCGGTATTGCCTCACGATCTCCTTTTTCTCCTGATCGACGGTGAGGTTATACTTCGGCACAGCCTGTTGTTGGTCCAGCATCTCCATAGTTCAAATTTAATCATATAAAGGCAGAATTAGTGTGCTGGCCGGTTAGTGTGTTAGCCGGGCAGTGCATTGGATAAGTATGTTAGAGAAACCAGGGTGCTATAGCAGGTTGCAGATGGCGGGTTGCAGGTTCCAGTAAAAATACTGCCACCTGCAACCTGCCACCTGCAACCTTGATGTTTATTTAACGGGAATCTCCTACCTTTGCCCCCCCTTAGGCGCATGTGGCGTAATTGGTAGCCGCGCCAGACTTAGGATCTGGTGTCGTGAGACGTGGGGGTTCGAGTCCCTCCATGCGCACTTACAATTCCGAATTCCGTATTCCGTATTCTGGATCGAGACTTCTTCCAAGAATACGGAATCCGCAATCCGGGATCCGGAATAAATTGATTTATATGCCTACAGTATCAAGAGAGAACATCAGCCTTTTAAATGACAAACTGACCGTTACAGTGAACCGGGAAGATTATCTCCCGAGTTTTGAGAAGCAACTCAAGCAGTTTGCCAAGAACGCCAATATCCCGGGCTTCCGTAAAGGAATGGTGCCGGCAGGGATGGTGCGTAAAATGCATGGCCCGGCCATATTTGCCGATGAAGTGCTGCGCAGCATAGAAAAAGGACTGATGGATTATCTCCGCGAAGAAAAGCTGGACATTTTCGCACAGCCTCTTCCAAGTGCCGAAAATTCGGCCGACCAGCTCAATATGAACGAGCCCGGTGACTATAGTTTCGCTTTCGAGATCGGCCTCAAACCCGAGTTCAAAATAGACCTGGCTTCCATGAAAATGGACAGGTACAAGATCGAGGTCACAGATGCCATGGTGGAAGAAGAAGTTGACAGGCTGAAGCAGCGCCTTGGCAAAATGAGTGAACCTGAAACGGTGACCACAGAAGACAATGTACTGAATGTAGTGTTCGAGGAATCTGATGCAGCCGGCGCAGTTGCCGAAGGTGCAGGCAAGAAAGAAAATTCACTGCTCGTAAAATACTTTACACCCACTTTCAGGGAAAAACTCATGGGCCTTAAAAAAGATGACCATGTGGTATTGCAACTTACAACTGCTTTTGAAGAAAAAGAAAGAGAGTGGCTGATCAAAGACCTGGGCATTGACGCTTCCGATCCTGCCCAACTGGACAAGTATTTTAAGATGACCATTGCCAAAGTTGGACTGGTAGAAAAAAGGGAACTGAATGAAGATTTCTTCAAGGAAGCTTTCCCCAACAAGGAGATCAAAACCGAAGAAGAATTCCGCAACACTTTGAAAGAGGAAATTGCAGAACAGTGGAACAAACAATCCACCAACTACCTGCATCACGAACTCTATCATAAACTGCTCGAGGGAGTCCAGATGGATTTCCCTGAACAATTCCTGAAACGCTGGATGCAAACCGGCGGTGAGCAGCCTAAAACCACCGAACAGGTAGAAGAAGAATTCCCCGGTTTCAGGAACCAGCTTCGCTGGACGCTGATCAGTGATAAGATCGTGAAAGACAATAACCTGGATGTATCACCCGATGAGCTGAAAGATTATATGAGGCAGCAGATCATGGGCTATTTCGGCGGCATGAGCCTGGACGGAAACATGAGCTGGATGGAAAGCTATGTAGACCGGATGATGCAGGACGAGCAGCAGCTTGAAACTTCATACAGGAGACTGATCACTGAAAAGATATTCCAGTGGGCGGAAAGCCAGGTGAATACCAATGAGAAGAGCATTTCTTCAGAAGAATTCATCAAGATGCAGGACAAGCACAACCACGAAAACCATGGATAGATAACTAGCCGGTTAGTAAGGTAGCCGGTTAACAACAATATGAAAGAGCGTTAGTATGCAAAAGGCTGCTAACGCTTTTTTTCGTTCAGGGAATTTACTACCGTGCATCAGTAATTTGAAAACTGCTGCTATGCTGAGTCTCTTACCCACTTATCTAATGCATTCTCCGGTTAACGTATTAACCGGCTAACCAGTTAGTAAGTCGGTCGTTTTGTCTGTTTTTCCCGTTTTGCACGATTTTGGACACACAAATGAATTAAATTGCCCAATAATCAAAATACCTACTATGGATCTTGGAAAAGAATTTGAAAAATATGCGGTAAAGCACCGGGGTATTTCCAGTAATACACTGCATGGCTATACTAACCATATGGTCACCAACCTGACTCCAAATATCATAGAGGAAAGGCCTATGAATGTTGCCGTGATGGACGTTTACAGCCGCCTCATGATGGACAGGATCATATTCCTGGGATACCCGATCACTGATGAAGTAGCGAATATTATCACCGCCCAGCTGCTGTTCCTGGACAGTACAGACAGGCAACGTGATATCCAGATGTATATCAACAGCCCGGGCGGATCAGTATATTCCGGAATGGGTGTGTACGACACCATGCAGTATGTAACGCCCGATGTTTCCACTATCACCATTGGTGTGGCTGCCAGTATGGCTGCTGTGTTGATGTGTGCTGGTGCCCCCGGAAAAAGGACGGCGCTGAAACATTCCAGGATCATGATGCACCAACCCAGCGCCGGAGCAGGTGGCCAGGCCTCAGATATTGAGATCACCGTGAACCAGGTCAGGAAGCTGAAACGTGAGCTCTATGAAGTGGTTGCCAATCACAGCGGGCAGGACATTGAAAAGATTGCGCAGGACTTTGACAGGGATTTCTGGATGACGGCCCTGGAAGCCAAGGAATACGGCCTCGTAGATGAAGTGTTGCTTTTTAATCCCAAAAAACAGA
>JAHEFC010000483.1:1730-3003 GCA_024640385.1 Sphingobacteriales bacterium | reverse complement strand
ACTTATCTGCGGCGCCACCCCCTCAGTGGTGAGAAGTGCCGTTATGTTCACCAGTCTCCTGGCCGGCGACATCCTGGGCTCAGAGAATAACACCGGTAATGCGCTGGCTTCATCTGCGTTCATTCTGCTTTGCTTTGACCCTTTCCTGATACGGGATATTGGTTTCCAGCTGAGCTATGCAGCTGTCGCCAGCTTGCTTGTTTACAATCGGGCGATCTCATTACTATATGTTCCGGAAAATGCGATCCTCTTACATGCCTGGGGTAGCATTTCCACTTCAATCGCTGCCCAGATCCTCACCACACCCCTTGTACTGGTTCATTTTCACCAGTTCCCCCTGTTATTCATAATGTCCAATCTTATTGCTGTACCGGTATCAGGGATCATCCTGGTATTGCTGATCTTATTATGCATGCTGCAGTCTTTGCCACTGGTTACTGCCCTGTTGACTGATATCAGCACCTGGTTCATCCGGCTCATGAACTTTCAGGTATCCCGCATTGCATCCATCCCGTTTTCAACCTGGAAAGAGATCAGCTGGACAACAGCAGATATGGTCTTCTTCTACCTCCTCATCCTGTTTATCACCATCTTCCTTAAAACAAAACAACCGCCTGCATTTATCTTATTTCTGCTCACAATACTAACATGGCTTATCGGCAGGAAATATTCTTCCTGATAAAGTTTAACTTTGCGCTTCCCGAAAACTCTCCAAACCAGTAATTAATCATTATGAACAAGAAGATCAGGTCAGCATTGATCTCAGTATTTTATAAAGACGGTCTTGAACCAATTGTAAGGGAACTTTCCGCAGCAGGCGCAGCGATCTATTCCACAGGTGGCACCCAGAAATTCATTGAGGACCTGGGTCTGGAATGCATCCCTGTTGAATCTGTCACATCATATCCCAGTATTCTTGGAGGCAGGGTCAAAACGCTGCACCCTAAAGTTTTTGGAGCTATTCTGGGCCGGAGGGATGTTCCGCAGGACCTTGAAGAGATGAAGCAATATGAGATCCCTGAGTTTGACCTGGTGATCGTAGATCTCTACCCCTTTGAAGAAACAGTGGCTTCCACCAGCGAAGAAAAACTGATCATCGAGAAAATAGATATAGGCGGGCCTTCAATGATACGCGCTGCAGCAAAGAACTTCAGGGATCTGGCGGTTGTGGCTTCACGTGATCAGTACCCGCACCTGCTTGAACTGCTGAGATCACAGAACTGCGAAACATCCATAGAGCAGAGGAAACATCTGGCAGCCAAAGCATTCGAGA
>JAHEFC010000483.1:0-1720 GCA_024640385.1 Sphingobacteriales bacterium | reverse complement strand
GCAAAATATTTCAATACCAACGGCGAGTATTTTCTTGAATCAGTACCCTCACCGCATTCCATGAGATACGGTGAGAACCCACATCAGCACGCAGTATTTTTCGGGAAAACAGAAAAACTGTTCACACAGCTCAACGGAAAAGAGTTATCGTACAATAACCTGGTGGATGCAGAAGCCGCTATGCAGCTTATCCGTGAATTCGAGAACCAGCATTATGTATTTGCCATCATCAAGCATACCAATGTTTGCGGCGTCGCAAAACGAAATGAAGTGGTAACGGCCTGGAAAGATGCACTGGCGGGTGATCCAGAATCTGCATTTGGCGGAGTTCTTGTAACCAATGGTACCGTAGATAAACAAACCGCGGAAGAGATCAATGAAATATTTTTCGAAGTTCTTGTAGCGCCTGCATTCACAGATGAAGCGCTCGGAATACTGAAAGCCAAAAAGAACAGGATCCTGCTTCAGCAACACGCACAGGTAGAATATTCGGGCTCGTATAAATCACTGCTGAACGGCGTGCTGGTTCAGGGACAGGATAAAGGCAATTATGAAAAATGGGAAGAAGCAGGAGGAAGGCAGACAACTGAAGCAGAGAAAGAAGACCTGGAGTTCGCAAACCTTGTGTGCAAACATCTTAAATCCAATGCCATTGCGCTGGTAAAAAACAAACAACTGATCGGCAAGGGTTGCGGCCAGACATCTCGTATAGATGCACTCAGGCATGCACTTGAAAAGGCAAAGCAATTCAATTTCGATCTGAAGAACGCGGTCATGGCCAGTGATGCTTTTTTCCCATTCAACGATTGCGTCAGAATGGGTCACGAAGCAGGGATCAAGGCCTATATTCAGCCAGGCGGATCTATCAGGGATAAAGACTCCATCGAATATTGCAAAGAACACGATCTAGCCATGGTTATGACGGGTATGCGGCATTTCAGGCATTAATAAAATACCAGGGGAATGAAACAACCGCCGGTAAAACAATATATATACGACTTATTTGATACCGTCAAAACAACTATCAAACCCCTGCATCCTGCAAACCAGTCGGAAAAGACCCGCGCACTTGTTGCACTGGGACTTGTAAGTTTTTTCTGGGGCACCACCTGGCTGGCTTCAAAAAAAGGCGTTCAGGAAATGCCGGGGCTTCAGCTGGCCGGCATCAGGCAATTGCTGGGTGGCTCTGTGTACACGATCTATTTTTTAATCAAAGGCTATAAATTCCCTACGGGTCAGCAGTTATTTCAGTTCATCTGGATGGGCATACTGATGTTTGTGGTAAGTAATGGATTCACTACCTGGTCTCTCCAGTATATTCCCAGTGGCCTGGGCGCCGTGATCGGTGCAATGGCTCCGATATGGATCGCTATTTTCAGCGTGATGTTCTTCCGGGAAACCAAACTCAACCTCATTACGGTAATCGGTCTTTTACTGGGTTTTGGCGGCATAGTGATCATTTTCTCAGACTATATCGAAGCGCTTTTCAATTCAAAATTCGCACTGGGTGTGATCCTGGGCATCATTGCCACCATGACCTGGGCCATAGGTACCCTATATACGGTTAAGCATGCCCGCGACCTCAATGCTTATTACAGCCTGGGCTGGCAGATGTTCCTGAGTGGCGTCATCCTCACGGGTACTGCATGGATCACCGGGCAGCACGTGCCCCTGTCTCAAACCACTCATGTCACCTGGCTTTCTATAGGCTATCTCGTGA
>JAHEFC010000007.1 GCA_024640385.1 Sphingobacteriales bacterium | reverse complement strand
GGCCAGGCTGGCGAAGATGGCGGGATGTGATGCAGATGAACTGATCATAACCAGGAACACTACGGAGTCGCTGGATATGATCATTGGAGGACAAACCTGGTCGTCAGGCGATGAGGCTGTGATGGCTGTGCAGGATTACGGCGCCATGCTGGATATGTTTGACCAGGTGTCAAAACGATATGGTGTGGTGTTGAAGAAGATATCGGTGCCTAATTTGCCGGCATCAGATGAGGAGATCGTTTCGGTGTATGAACAGGCGCTTACACCCAAAACAAAACTGTTGATGGTCAGCCATATGATCAATATCACGGGACAGGTATTGCCGGTGAGAAAGATCTGCGATATGGCGCATAGCAAAGGCGTTGACGTAATGGTAGACGGGGCTCATGCTTTTGCACATATTCAATTTAATATCCGCGATCTGAATTGTGATTATTATGGTACCTCGTTGCACAAATGGCTATCTGTGCCTTTGGGCGCAGGATTTTTATATGTGAAGAAGGGCAAGGCGGGTAGGGTCTGGCCAATACTTGGCGATGGCAATAGGGATATGAATGATATCTATCGCCTCAATCATACCGGCACGCATCCCTGTGCAACGGACCTGGCGATCGATGATGCCATTGATTATTACAACATGATAGGCGCGGAGAGAAAAGAAGCAAGATTGAAATGGCTGCAGCAATACTGGACCAGTAAAGCAAAAGATATTCCGAATGTTGTTTTGAATACACCGCCGGATCGTGCCTGTGGTATTGCCAATGTGGGCATCAGAGGAATCCAACCAGCTGATATGGCCAGGCGCCTGCTGGAAGAACATAAAGTGTTCACCGTGGCCATCGATTATGCCAATGTGCAGGGTTGCAGGATCACGCCTAATCTGTATACAACGAAAGAGGAGCTGGACGGGTTTGTAGCTGCGCTTAAAAAATTAGCAGCTGGATAATTAAAAATTTAAAAGTAAAAAGTAAAAAATTGGGTCTAACTTTTTACCTATAACTTTTTAATTTTTAATTCCCATGCCATGCACCGCCTTGAATTCATTAAAACCACTGCAGTGATAGCCGGAGGAAGTTTATTGGGATGTAACGCTAACAAGCCTGTGGAGCCTGCGCCATTGAACTGGGCGGGCAATATTGAGTTCAGCACCTCCAAGGTGTTCAAGCCTTCAAATGTTGAGGAGCTTGCAGCGTTTGTGAAGAAAACTGAAAAGCTCAAAGCCCAGGGCACCAGGCATTGTTTCAATCGTATTGCCGATAGTAAAGACCAGTTGGTGGCCATGACGGGCATGAACAAACTGATCTCTATTGATGAGGCTGCTCAAACTGCAAAAGTGGAAGCCGGCATAAAATATGGAGAACTTGCTCCTTTGCTGCAGGAGAAGGGATTTGCATTGCACAATCTTGCCTCACTTCCGCATATATCGGTAGCAGGGTCTATTGCAACGGCTACGCACGGTTCCGGTGTCAACAATGGAAATCTTGCATCGGCTGTGAAAGGCATTGAATTCATCAATGCAAAAGGCGAGCTGGTTACATTATCAGAAAAAGATGGTGATGAGTTTCACGGTGCGGTAGTTGGTTTAGGCGCACTGGGAGTGGTCACCAGCGTTACATTGAAAATTGAACCTGCCTATAATGCCTACCAATGGGTTTATGAAAATCTTCCGGTCACTGACCTGGAGAGAAATTTTGAAACCGTGATGTCGGCTGCATACAGCGTAAGCCTGTTCACGGATTATCAGAAAGATTCTATCAATGAAGTATGGATGAAGTTCAAAACTGAAGAGGGGAAAGACACGAAACAGCCCGCTGCCTATCTCAATGCGGTGGCTGCTGCAAGGGATATGCATCCGATCGCTGCATTAAGCGCTGAACACTGTACACCACAAATGGGTGTAGTAGGGCCATGGTATGAAAGACTACCCCATTTCAAAATGGGCTTCACGCCGAGCAGTGGTAAAGAGCTGCAGACAGAATATTTTGTTCCATTCGAGAACGCCATGGATGCCTATAAGGCGATTGCTGCCATGGGTAAGGATATCGGTCCTCATTTAATGATCTCTGAGATCAGGAGTATTGCAGCGGATGATCTTTGGATGAGTATGGCCTATAAGCGAAAGTCCATTGCTTTCCATTTTACCTGGAAGCAGGAAAATGAGGCGGTGGTAGCATTGATGCCCCGGATCGAGAAAGCGCTAGAACCATTCAACCCCCGCCCTCACTGGGGTAAGTTGTTTACTATATCACGTGAACAGTTGAGTAAAGCCTATCCCCGGATGGCAGATTTCCGGGCCCTTGCAGAAAAGCATGATCCCCAGGGGAAATTCAGGAATGAGTATTTGAAGCAGAATCTGTGGGGCTAGTAACAAATAACTTTGCAGTATGACACTGGAGAAATTGCCAGCCCACCTTGATAACATGGATCCCGATCTGTGGATGCGTTTGTATGAGCTAGTGAGGGCGATCTATATCGAAAATGAGTTTGGTAAAATACAGGAGACACAGAAAAGAACGAAAGCCTATTTGGAATTCCCACATTGGGAGTACACAGAGAAGATCGCTGATTTTAACAGGATGGTTTACGCCATGGATATCGTAATCGGTTTCGACTGGCTGGAATGGAAAGAAGGACAGGCCATGCTTAAAGATCCGAGTCAGGATTATTCCCAACTCGACGGCATAACACTATGTAAGCTCATTACACTGATCGTTAGGGCCGAACGTTTCTATGAAGGATACCTGAACAACTGCTTTGAAAATGGATCCGTGTTGAAGATAGTTACCGCGTTGAAAGATCACTACAACGAATAGCAGGTTGCAGGTTGCAGGTTGCAGGTGGCAGATGGCAGGCAAACCCTTTTATCTCCAAAGGCATCATAAGGGAATCGAGAAGCTAAGAACAATAGTCGTCAAAAATTCGTTGTAGTTTAGTCTTATGCGCAACAGGCTGCCAAAATTCTTCACACAAAAACAATCGCAGGTGATCCTCATCATCCTGCTCGTTATTGTGGGCAGTAATCTCTTCTTTACGCCAAAGAAAGAAACTGGCGGTCCCTATGGAACTAAAATGGTGGGTTCAGAAGCCTGCCGCAGCTGCCATGCAAATATTTATGATACCCATATCCAAACGGCCCATTACAGGGATTCCCGGCCGGCTGAAGAACAGTATATCAAAGGCAGTTTTGCAGAGGGCAGTAATTTTTTTAATTACAACCAGTTCATGAGTGTGGAACTGCGCAAAGAAGGTGACCGTTTTGTACAGGTGGGCTTGGTGGGTGGAACAGAAATGCAAAGGGCGTTTTTTGATATCGTGATCGGTTCCGGGCGGAAAGGACAGACCTATCTCTTTTGGCAAGGTAATAACCTCTTCCAGCTGCCCGTATCTTATTACACAGAAACAAACAGCTGGTGCAACAGTCCGGGTTTCCCGAACGTGTTTAAATTCAACAGGCCCATTCCCCTGAATTGCCTGGAATGCCATGCTACTTTTGCGAAATCCAACGGCATCAATGGTGATAAGGTGGAATACGATAAGGGATCTATTGTATTCGGTATCGACTGTGAAAGGTGCCATGGCGGAGGCGCTGATCACGTGAGCTGGCACCTGGAACATAAAGATGATAAGATCGGCAGGTATATTGTAAATACCGCGAAAATGGAACGGCAGGTAAGGGTAGATGGTTGTTCACTTTGTCATTCCGGGTTCAGAAAGGCGATCCAGCCACCATTCAGTTTCCAGTTTGGTGATACGCTCGCTAAATTTTCTACCGGCTCGCCGATATCCAACAAAGCGGATACACTGGATGTGCATGGTAATCAGTACGGACTAATGGCCGCCAGCAAATGTTATATAAAGTCCGCTACCATGGACTGCTCATCCTGCCATAATGTTCACCGCAATGAATATAATGAGCCCAAATTATACTCAGCCCGGTGCATGAACTGCCATGGCGATAAAGACGCTGTACATTGTTCTTTCAAGCCAACAGCAGGCCTGGTGCTGGAAGATAACTGCATCGACTGCCATATGCCCGTATTATCGTCGAATAAGATCCGGCTC
This sequence comes from Sphingobacteriales bacterium, assembly GCA_024640385.1. Taxonomy (GTDB): domain Bacteria; phylum Bacteroidota; class Bacteroidia; order Chitinophagales; family Chitinophagaceae; genus Pollutibacter. Next base: position 19,888 of record JAHEFC010000007.1, on the reverse strand, counting down.
GATGTGAACGGCAAACAGGCCCAGTTGCCAGACAGGATCAGGACGCATTATATCTCGATTTATAAGAATCGCAGTAAGAGCTGATCTCCGGCCTACAATGCGTAGATCCGAATCAGTTTTCCCCGGAACCGGTTGAAGAAAAAAAGTAGTCCACCCTGAGAATATGCCGCTAGCGTTTTGCAAACTTCCGAATATTATTATTGAGAATATCGCCCACATAGATATTGCCTTCGTTGTCTACTGCAATATCGTGGTAGCGTGAGATGGGGCCTTCATATTGACCTGACCTACCGAAGCGCGAGATGAATTGCAGCGATGTATCGAGGCGAATGATATCTGAACCTAGTGGTTTCAATTTCAACTCTGTGAGATAATCAGCAGCAAAAACCTGGTTTTTGGCTTTATTAAGCGTGAGAGAATACAACTGCTCAGCCCGGTCATTCTTCCACAGGCTGATGAATGTTCCATTAGCATCAAATTTCTGGATGCGGTTATTTTCCCGATCGGCCACGTATACATTGCCGCCAGCATCCAGATCGATGCCATGGGGCGTGTTGAGCTGTCCGGGCTGATCGCCCTTGGTACCCCAGTCAAATAGATATTTGCCGGCGGCTGAAAATTTCACCACGCGGCTATTTCCATAACCATCACTGACGTAAAAAGAGCCATCTTTTGCGACGGCCACATCAGTGGGCAGGTTGAAGTGGGCAGAATCGGTGCCAGGTTGCCTGGGCTGGCCCAGCGTCATCAGCAGCTGACCATCGTGAGTGAACTTGAAAACCTGGTGCAGGGCCACATCGGTGACCCATACGTTATCATCTTTATCCACGGTAAGGCCATGCGGCATAACAAAATGGTTGGCGCCCCAGCTGTTCAGGATCTTGCCAGTCTGCCTGTCCAGCATGAGAATGGTGTTCACCGATATCATGGAATCCGGGAAGGGTTCTGTCCACCGCCTGCCGGTTCTGTGAAATAGAAAAACGTGCTGGGCTTTATCGATACCTACGCCAGTGACCTGACTGAGTTGATAGCCATCGGGAAGCTGTGGCCAGTGCTGTACCAGTTCATACCCTGGCAATTGTGCATGATGTTTTTTAGCTGAGCTACAGGCATATAGCAACAATGAACTGATAAGCAGGAGAAGCAAAAGTTTGTTCATAGTTAAATGTACCTCAAATCTATTATCATAGTGAAGATCTGAGGCAGGTTCTAATTTGGTACCTGCATTAAATACCTTTAATTGCTTCCTGTTCTGATTATACCCATTTATTCTTCTGCGCAACGTTGATCACCTGCACACGGGAATCAACATGCAGCTTGTTGTATATATTACTAACGTGTTTACGCACGGTAAATGGGCTGATGAATAATTTTTCGCCGATTGCTTTATAGCTCTTGCCGGTGGCCAGTTCTTTCAGTATATCCATTTCCCGATCGCTTAACAGAGGATCAGCAGTGGGTGCAGCTTCTTCTGGAGCAAATCCGGATGACCGCTTCAGCATCTCCATGGCCTTGCGGGCTATAACCGGGCTCATTGGCATGCCATCATATTCTACCACCTGGTTGATGGCTTCAATGATGTTCACTGCTTTTTCATCTTTCAATAAATATCCATGTGCCCCGGCTTTGATGGCTTCAAATATTTTTTCGTTGTCTTCAAACACGGTGAGCACAATGAATTTTAAATCGGGATGTGCAGGAGCACAGATCGCAATGGTTTGTATGCCATCCATGACGGGCATCTCAAGATCCATCAGGATCAATTGCGGTTTTAAAACTGTTTCTTTGAGTTGTTCCAGGAAATCTTCTCCATTTTTCGCTTCAAGCACCAGCTCCACTTCAGGAAATCGTTCAAGTTTCTCCCTGACCGTAATACGATTCACCTGGTTATCATCTACTATGCCTATCCGGATGCTCATTTTACAAATTACTTAAAACAATTTGCACCTGCCAATAATCAATAGTGAGTACTAGGGTTTGCCTGTTAGAATTATTTCTGTACCTGTACCAGGTACCGTATTGATATGCAAAGTAAAACCAATTTCATGAGCACGGTATTTCATATTGCCTAACCCATTCCCAATATAGCCGCCATTCACATCAAAACCTTTCCCGTTATCTTTAATTGTAATGTTAAGCACTTCACTGCTTTTAATATTACAGCGGATCAACGTAGCCCCTGAATGTTTCACGATGTTCTGGATCTGCTCCTGTAGTATACGAAGAAGATTTAGTGCAATTGCCGGTGAAAGTTCTTTGTTGGAAATGATCTCATCGCTGAACTCGATCTCAATGCCATCGTAGTGGCGGAGGATGTTGGTGCAATAATTCATGAAGCCGTCAGTAAAGCCGCGTACTGTCAGATTCTTGCTGTTCAGCAGCCAGATGGTTTCACGGATGGTGCTCAGAATATTCCTTGCATTGTCTTTCAGGTGGAGAAGCTTTTCTTTGCTTTCATCATCTTTCATTACAGATTCCAGAGTATCTGTGTTGGCTATCATAGCTGTGCTGTAAGCGCCAATATTGTCGTGCAGGTCACGACTGATCCTTTCTCTTTCTTTTTGCATTTCCTGTTGCAGTACAAGTTGTAGCTTGAGGCGTTCTGTTTTTCTTCTTGTGTAATACCAGAAGGATCCGAATAATATACTAAGAACGGAGAAACCTGTCAGTATCCTGAACCAGAGGGTCTGCCACCAGGCCGGGTGAATCAGAATGGGTAAAAGCAGTTCTTCACTCCATTTACTGCCATCAACGGAGCCGCGAACATGAAGTGTGTATTTTCCGGGAGGCAGCAGGTAACGGGCAGAACGGATGACCCTTAGGTTCACCCAATCTTTATCAAAGCCTTCCATCCGGGTTTGGTATACAATATAGCCGGGGTCAGTTACATCAGTGAGTGAAAAACTGAAACTGAGTGCATTCAGGTTATATGGAAGTTCGAGATTGTTCAGGTTCTCAATCCTTCGATCCAATGGATAGTTTTCGCCATTGACCTGTAGGGCAGCCAAAATGGTTTTGTCCGGTATGCCTGGCTGCAATATATCCTTCGGAGAGAAAGATGTGATCCCATTTGTACCACCGAAATGAAGTTTCCCATCGCTGGTTTTCCAAAAGCTCTGTGTATCGAATTCATCGCCCTGCAGGCCATCAGCAGCAGTAAAGAATTTCAGACTGCCATCCTTTTTAATGCAGCCCAGTCCTTTGTTCGAACTGTACCAGGCGTTTCCTTCGTTATCGAACAGAATACCGTAGACGAAATGGTTCAGAAGGCCCGATGCTTCATCGTATTTATGTATTAATATATTGTTTTTGAAAAGATAGATTCCCGAAGTGCTGGCCATCCAAAGTGTACCTTCTTTGTTGAATACCAGGTGTTTCACATAGATGCCTTCAGTGCCAGGCAACTTTTTCCAGTTTTTCTCCGCCCTCGTGTATAAGCCGTTGGTAGTTCCCAAAACAGTATGTCCATTGGGATCTATAGTACTCACAGTAATGCGGTCAACTTCCGTCAGGGAATCAGTCACCATTACTTTATAGGAATGCTGATTTTTTTCTATGGTAATCAGGTAATTGCCATGAACAAATTGCAGTGAATTACTGCCATTCGGAACAAAATTTGCGTCGAAGGAATTTCGTTGCGAGGCTACCCGGGAAGGGAGTAGGTGGCTGATATCGATGATGGAGTGATCGTCCAGATTGAGTACGGCCATTTTACCGTACAGAGATTTCATTACCAGGTGATTTGAGTCAATGAAGTTCATGCAGCGCATTGAAGTGGTAAGCCCATCTTCTGTTTTTGGCAGGTCGATATATTTTATCCACTCACCATTTTTTGAAAACAGGTTAAGCCCTTTCTGATAGCCTGCCGAGATCATATTTCCTTCTTTGTCTGCAACAAGTGAATACACTATGTTGAAATACTGAGCGGGGCCTTTTGAAAATGCGAATTTGAGTTTTCCGGGAAAAAACAGGAGAAGACCATCACTGGCATCGCGGGCCATCCATATGTTTCCATGTCTGTCTTCTTTGATCGCAAAAAGGAACTGCCTGCTTAGGTCTATTTCAGGATAGGCCGAGGTAGCGTAAGGGGATATGGTTCTGTTGACAGGGTTAAATTCATAAAGACCTTTATCACCACTGAACAGGATATTGCCTTTATTATAGACTTTCAGCTTTTCGTAAGAGAACATTCGGATGAAATTTCCGGGGATATTTTCACGGGTGATGATCTGCAGAGGGTTTGATGGATCATTGCCATTGGAGATGGCTGCATAGGCGGTACTCAGGAATAGAAATTCATTTTTCCCTAGTGGGATGAATGCTTTTAGCCGTCCATGATCTTTAACGGAAAATGTTTTGATTTCGGGTATTTTGCCAGGAATGAAATGCAACAGGTAATTGCTATCGGCAAGATCCTGGCTGATCCACACCGACCCATCTTCATCTTTGCCAATGAATGGGATGGATGAGGAACTGAAGGAAGGCAGGCCCGGCTTGAACATGATTGGGATGATGGTGTCTAGTTTTTTGGTCTGCTGATTAATGCCATAGATCCCTGAGTTGCCTTCAATGCACCAGATCCGGCCGCCCTGTTCCATTAATGGCAGCAGGTATACGGAAGGGTAACTAATGTTTTTGGATGGATCTGCAGTAATGCGTTCGTATTTCTTTTTGCCTGCAGGGAAAACGTAGTGATAACTGAAATTGAATACCCAAACATTGCCAGCTTTATCTTCATAGATCCGTTGTACACCCGGGTTGCTGAGGTTCTTTTTGTCGGCAGGCTCGGTCCAGTTTTCGAATCCATAACCATCGAAGCGTTGCAAGCCGGCGCCGGTGCCGATCCACCACATACCGTTCTGGCTTCTTTCAATATCGTAAATGCTATTGATGAGCAGCCCGTCTTTGGTAGTATACCGGGAGAACATACGTGTGGCGTCGGGCTGGGCCTGCAGGGATGGGCTGGAAATGAAGATCATAATGATCCCCATAAGTTTAGGAAGATGGTATTGTTGAGATAGCGACAACGGTTAAAAATAGTAAGATTCTATTTACAGGCAGCAGATTCAGGTTGCAGGTTGCAGGTTGCAGGTTCCAGTGCAACCTGCAACCTGCTACAAAATACTCACTTCCGATTATTGCATCGTCTGGGATCTTTGGCCAGTTTCGTAACATGAATAAATTTCTGATCATTCTATTCCTGCTCTGCGGACAGTTTTCAATGGCGCAGAAACAAGCTGTTGTTAAAAGCCGACCTATTTATGGTAAAGTGAGCAAAGTGGAAGTGACAAATGTTCTGTTTAAGTTGAATTCCAAAAACGAGGTAGAGCAGAATCCGGGCACTGATACAGACATCTTTTATTTCGATGAGGACCAAAAGCTGATCCGGCAACAGCAGGTTGTGGATTATTCAAAACTGGATCCTTCGGGTAAAACCAAACCGAAAACATCTGAGATAACCATAACACCTGAGAAGGAACCTGAGAAGCCCGTGAAGATTGAGCCAGCGTCCGTTTTGACGGACGATGGCTGGCTATATCATTATTCCGACGGAACCCGCATGTTGTTGGTAAAACAAACCAAACATCCCTTCCATATATTCATTGGCTACCTGAATAAAAGTGACGAAGTAATCTTTAAGAAGGAATTCAATAAAGACAGCGTATTACGTACAGAGATCAGGTTCAGCCAGGATAATCCAAAAGATACATTTTCCGTCAGAACATTTGATGCACGGGGTAATGTTGAAAGAAATATTAACTATGAGAAAGGCGTCAAGCAGCATGCGAACCAGATGTTTAAATATTCGTACGACAAATATGCCAACCCTACGCTTGTTATGCAATCAAAATGGAATGCTGCAGAACAATCCTGGCAGCCACAGTATGGATACCAGTATAAGTACACGTATATGAAAGATCAGGCAGGCGCGGTAACAGCCCCTGCGCCCGCCAATGATAAAGAAGAAGAAATGGCTGATGCCAGCCCGTCAAAATCTGACGCTGCACCTGCTGGTTCGCCTGAACCCAAGGAGAAGAAATCTCTGAAAGACAAGCTGAATGTTTTTAAGAAAAAAGATTAAATCCCAGGTTGCTCACCTATAAATACACCATGCTTAAAGCACTCACCTTAGTTTTTTGTTTCGCCTTACTTTCTTTGTCGCTTTGTGCCCAGAAGACATTCAGAGATTCACTCTCCATCCGCTTTAGTTTTTCCTGCCCCGACAATTATGAAATCATTCGCCAGGCCGATGGTTCGGTTCAGATCGTTTCGCCTTTATCCGGGCCGGATGACAAATACCGTGAGTCGATCCAGATCAGCATCAGTAAGGCCCCCTCTGGTATGGGAATCGACAGCCTGGCTGCTTATATAAAAAGATCGATGCTGCAGAGTGTGAAATCAAATATCAGTCCTGCAGATATCCGGGTAGTACCTGTACGGATAGGAGGGCTAGACGGTAGAAGGGTTTCTATGTCACCCATGGTCAATTATAGCCTGGCGACAACCTCTGAAAGTTTCGTGATCGCCAGGGGCGGAGTACTTCGGGTGAGTTACATGAATCAATATCATTCTGAGAGTCAAACTATGCCCATGTTTGAAAAAGTATTTGAATCGATCAAAATCGAATAGCCCCCGCAACCTGGAACCTGCCACCTGCAACCTGTACTTTTGGTATCTTTATACAAACGTTGTTCATGAAAACCCGGGTCCTTGTTGCACTGCTTGCTGTTATCGTCACTGCAGGTGTACTGGTGTTGAAACTGAAAACCAAGGTGGATTGGGACAAGTTGCAGTCTATAGAAGTGTATACTGACAGCACACTGGGAAAAGAATTTGAAAAGAGCGGGGATGTTGATCTTTCCGGGAAAGCCCACTATACCATCAATGTTGAACAAGCGAAAGCATTATTAAAAAGGTCCAAGGCCGAGGTGCAGGTGTTGACTGTCTGGAAAGACTATAAATATGCTGTTGCCACATTCAGTGAGGGCATACCCCTTCGAATGAAGGTCAGCAAATACGGCGGTTTTTTCTTTATTCTAAATTATGGTCGCAAATACCAGCTCCGCGAATCTGACATTGAAGCCTGGGACAGGCTATGGGAGCCGCGATGATATTCGACAGACAATTATTTTTTCATCACCATCATCGGGGCCTTGTTTTCTTTAAGCCTGGAAAACAGCAGATCGTACAACTCATTTGTTTTAGATGGATAAAATGAGGCCAGATCATGGTTCTCACCAATATCATTCTTCAGGTTATACAGTTCTTTTTTGCCATCGCGCATACTGTATACCATTTTCCATGACCCCTTGCGTATGGCGCTGTAATAATTGATGCCCGGACCGGCCTGATTATTCCATTTGTTTGGATAATGCCAGATCAGCGCCCGGCTGGTATCTGAATAGGATGGATTTGCAAAGATGGGTACCATGCTAATGCCATCGATCTGCTGTACCATTTCATATTTTTTTATGCCGGCAAGGCTCAGAATGGTTGGAAAGAAATCATCGATGATCACATACTGATCGGTGACCGTACCAGGTTTGATCAATGCCGGCCAGCTAACTATCATGGGTACCCGAATACCACCTTCGTACACTGATCCTTTACCAGCCCGGAGGGGAAGATTCTGGGTGTGGGCCGGAGCTGTTCTGTGCGGGGTAAGGCTAAGTCCGCCATTATCACTCATGAAAATGATCACGGTGTTCTGGTCCACCTTCATAGATTTAAGGTAATTCATTATGTCACCAAGGCTTTTATCCATGCCTTCTACCAGGGAGGCATACCTGGCCTCAATGGTATCCAGTCCGGCATCAATATATTTCTGGAAGAACCTGTGATCTGCCTGAATAGGTGTATGCACCGCGTAGTGTGCCATATTCAGGTAGAAGGGCTGCTTGTTGCGTATGGGCGCTTCCAGTGTTTTAATGGCTTCAAGAGTAAGTGCTTCAGTGAGAAAAGTGTCGGTACCGTGATAGGATGAAAGATCGGGCACGGCCTGTGCAGATGCTTTACCCTGGATGTTGCCATAATTCTCCTTGCCATAATAACTCTGAGGATGGCCTGCTGAGTGACCTGCTATATTCACCATGAATCCCATATTGTAAGGGCTGGATCCCGGGGTGCCCATAGATGCCCAGTGTGCCTTGCCTACATGAATAGTGAAATAGCCATGCTCTTTCAGGATCTGCGGGAAAGGTGTGGCATAGATTGTATTGGGGATACCGGGCACCGGACTGAGCCCGTTGATATTCCAGGGTGCCGGATCAAACTGATCATCCTTTGCATCGGTATTGTCGTTGGGCCATGGCGAAGTCCAGTTGGTGACGCCATGCCTGCTGGCATTCATGCCCGTAAGCATGCTGGTACGTGTTGGTGTGCAAACCGGTGTGGCATATGCCGAGGTGAATTTCATACCGGCTTTAGCCAGCCGTTCCATATTGGGCGTATGGTGTCTTTTATTCAGCGGCGTTTGCTCAGTCCAGAAAGGCACTGAGGTATCCTGCCAGCCCATATCATCTACCAGGAACACGATAATATTGGGGCGTGAAGTTTGCGCATACACGATGGAATGAACGAACAAAAAGAGAAGCAGCAATTTGAACTTCATGATGGCGTAGTTTTCATCATTATATCAGATGATGTTATCAATATTAGCCATTTTTATGGAGTCTTAATGTTTCACCCGGATCACCACATGCCCGGTTTTCTCGCCGGTTTCCACGTAACGGCATGCGTCAGGAACCTGGTCCAGGGTGTAATACCTGTCGATCACCGGTTTCAGTTCGCCGTTTTCCGCCAGGGTTTTGAAGAACAGGATATCTTGTTTGTTTTCTTTTGGAATGGGGAAGATGACTTTCTTATTGCGGGTGATGGCGCCCCAGATACTCATATAGATGTTTTCCAACCCGGGTCCCAGTTCAGTAGAAAAATATCTGCCGCGATCTTTAAGCAGGTGTTTGCTGCGTGAATATGAACTTTTTCCAACGGCATCAAAAATGAAATCGAATCGATCATTCAGTTTGGTAAAATCTTCCTGTTGATAATCGATCACACGATCAGCTCCAAGTTTTTTCGCCAGCTCAATATTTTTTGTATTGATCACTGCAGTTACATCTGCACCAAAATGTTTTGCCAGTTGAAGACCAGAACTGCCGATGGAACCGCTGGTGCCGTTGATGAGTATCTTATGATCTTTATTGAGACCAACCGCATGATAATAATTCATCGCCAGCCAGGGGCCTTCGATGATGGCAACAGATTCTTCGAATGACAGGTTGGATGGCTTCAGCGTAATGGCACCAGAAGCCGGCATACACATGAATTCTGCGTGTGCGCCAAAAGTCTTCTGGTTAAGCCCGAATACTTCATCGCCCGATTTGAATTCACTCACCTCACTACCCACCGCTTCGACCACTCCGGAGAACTCACTACCCATCACTTTCCAGGGCGGGCGGAACAGTCCAATGATGAACCGCACGAAGAACGGCTTTCCCGCCCTCAGCCCGCAGTCAGTTCTGTTTACTGTGGTAGCATGGATCTTCACTAATACTTCATTAGGCCCGGGCGATGGCTTGGGAATATCTTGCAATGTTAAGATGTCGGGAGAACCATATCCTGGGTTAACGATAGCTTTCATTGATGGTGATTATTTATTGCATCCGCACCTTCACATCATTTTGTTGAGGCGCACCCGGCGTGCTTCTTCCATTCTCAATGATCTTTTTCATTTCTTCAGTGAGCTTGGAAACAGTGAACGAATGTTTGAATGCGAGATTGATCTTTTCTGCGGGATCAGTATCCAGATCGTAAAGTTGAATGGGTGGCAATCTAAGTTCGGCGGCTTGTTTTTCGTTGGGAGCTGTCCAGCCACCACTGCCTGCGGCAAAGATGAGCTTCCAATTGTCTTGCCGTATGGCAAACTTTCCATCAATGGAATGATGAATAGTAATGTTGCGTGCAAATCCTTCTTTATTCAACAAAAGGGGGAGAATGCTGTAACTGTCTTCACCAGCATTTTCGGGAACTGTTTTGCCGAGCAGGTCTGCAGCAGTAGCCATGAGGTCAGTGAGGCAAATGGTTTTGGAAGATGACGAACCGGCGGCAACTTTAACGGGCCACTTCACAATGAATGGGATCCTGTGGCCGCCTTCCCAGATATCGGCCTTTGCCCCGCGGAAGGGGCCGCTGACCTGATGGCCCATGGATGCAAGTCCGGCAATGTCTGCCGAGGGTGAACATCCATTGTCGCTGGTGAAAATAATTATGGTGTTGTGTTCTATGCCGGATTGTTTCACTGCATCGAGAATGCGTCCCACCAGTTCATCCGTCATGGCTACAAAATCGCCATATTCATTGGTGCCGGATTTGCCGGTATATTGAGGTGTAGGAAGTATCGGTGTATGCGGAGATGTTAGGGGAATATAGAGGAAGAAGGGTATTTTGGCCGAGGCCTGTTCCCTGATATAAGCTATCGAATGTTCTGTGATTTGCGGTAATACCTCTTCATGTTTGAAATCATTCCCGATGGGTCCTTTACGCCAGAACCCTTTACCTTTTCTTTCTTCAATGGTATCGATACGTGCTGCGGTGATCTTATCATTTTCTATCCACACATAAGGCGGAATATCAAGTGATGCTGTAATGCCGTAGAAATAATCGAAGCCGATGGTTGTGGGTCCTGCAGTTAAGGGTGCAAGCAGATCAACAGATTTACCGCTATCTGCCACCTGCAACCCGCTACCTGTAACCTGCAACATGGAACTTGCAACCTGCGACCTGCCACCTGCAATCTGCTTTCCGGAACCTGCCACCTGCCACCCGACCCCAAGGTGCCATTTGCCCACGCAAGCCGTAGCATAGCCATCTGATTTTAAAAGACCAGCAACCGTAAGCCTGTCATTCGCGATCAGCGGTTCATCATAACTCCAAAGCACACCCGATTGCAGTTTGGTTCTCCAGGCATACCTGCCGGTGAGAATGCCGTATCGTGTGGGGGAGCAAACTGATGATCCGCTGTGCGCATCGGTGAACATCATGCCTTCGCGGGCCAGTGCATCTATAACGGGAGTTTTGATCTTTGATGCGGGATTATAAATGCTGACATCACCATAGCCCAGGTCGTCGGCCAGTATGTAGATGATATTGGGTTTGCCCAATTGACCTGCTGCCGTAATGCAGAGCAAAGAGAGTATGAGGAAAGAGAGGCTGCGTTTCATTAAAGAAAAGTAATGAAAATAGGCGAGAGACGAGAGGCGAGGGGCGAGAGGCGAGGGGCGAGAGGCGAGAGACGAGAGGCGAGAGGCGGTCTTTCTCTCGCCTATCGCCTCTCGTCTCTCGCCTATGTAATTGGAAGACTTACCCGAAACACCGACCCTTCCCCTTCCTTACTCTCGACCAGGATCTCACCTCCATTTGCCTTGATCACATCATAGCTAAGAGAAAGACCAAGGCCTGTACCATGGCCCGAGGGCTTGGTGGTGAAAAATGGCTGGAAGATCTTATTTCGTATGGTTTCCGGAATACCGTTGCCATTGTCTTTGATGGTGACTACCAGTTTCCCATCATCGCAAGTTGTGTTCAGTTCAACCAATGGTTTATAGTCAGCAAGTCCCTGCTTTCTTTTTTCATTCACTGCGTAGAATGCATTGTTGATGATGTTGAGCAATACACGGCTGAAATCCTGAGGTACTATATTGATAGATGGAAGTGACGACTCGCCATGAATGGTATAGTCTGCCTGGAAGGATTTGTCTTTGGCACGAAAACCATGAAAGCTGAGCCTTAGCATCTCATCAGCAAGGGCATTGACATCAGTAAGTTCTCTTACACCGCTGCTGGCCCGCGTATGCTGCAACATGCCTTTCACTATGGCGTCTGCCCGTTTGCTATGGAAGATTATTTTCTTTTCGTTATCCTGGAGTAAATTGATGATGGTCTCTGCCTCTCCAACATGTCCGAGCTTGAGTTCATCTGCCAACTCTGCGTATAACTCTGAATTGACCTCTGCAAAATTGTTCACGAAGTTTAAAGGGTTCTGGATCTCATGAGCAATTCCCGCAGTCATCTCACCCAGCGAAGCCATTTTTTCCGACTGGATCAGTTGCAGTTGGGCCTGCCTGAGATCTGTCAATGTGTTTTCCACCTGTTCCTTGGCAATTTCAAGTTTCGAAAAATCTTCATAACGCGCATAGGCTGTTGAGAATGCATCAGCAATGCGCTGGATCAGTTCGATATGTTCGTCTGCCAGTTTTTCCATATTTCCCACATACAACATGCCCTGGAGGAAAGGAATAAAATGCAATTGAAATCCATCTTTTGGGATCGAGCCAAGATATTGTTCCCTGGTTCCGATAGATCCCTGTTCAACAAGAATATCTGCAACAGTTTCGAAATCTTCCATTGTCCAAAGGCTGATATAACACTCTTTGTTACGCCAGTGATTCAGCATGATGGCGAATTTTCCGGGCAGATCGTAGTCCAGGTGGAAAGCTGCGATAGCCCTACCATCGGGGGCAGAAAGAAAAGTATGAATGAGCTGTTGTTCATCATCCATAATAAAAACACCGCAACGGATAAAAGGAATGCCAAGTGTACAGAGCTCGGTCCAGATCAGCGGAATGATCCTGTCCAGGTCCTTCACCGTTCGCATTGAAGCGATGTCGGCACGGATCCTGTCGAGCGTGGCCTGTTTAAGTGCGTCTTTTGCATTGGCTTCGGCCTGCTGCAATTCCATATATCTCCTGAACGTAAGGTCCATGATACCGGCAAAACGCCGCATGATCCCGAGTTGGTTTTCTTCATACTTTGTATCGGACCATGCATAGAAACAGCCAACGGTGAATGGCAGAAAACATCCGAATTGTTTTTCCCCGGTTTTGAAATCAGGAACCGGTACTGAAAGCCCTGCCAACAGCATTTTATAATAGGATCTCAATTCTTCACATTCCATTTCCGGCAAAAACTCTTTCTGCTCAACCCATGAATCATAGATCTGGCACATCACCGGGTGCCCTTCCAGGTTGATCCACCCCACCAGTGCCAGCCCGTCACCATCATCGCCGGAAGAGGCCGCGTAAAGTTGTGCTCTCCGGGAAGTTCGGGTGAGCAGCCCAACACCGCAGCGAATCGGATGGATACCAAGGTGACGTAGTTCTGTAAATACCGCGCAGGCAGTAACTGTAAGGTCCTCGCTATTATGCATGCCTATGGCCTTGGCTCTTACTCTTTCAAGGGCTGCAACTATCTGTGCTTCACGGGCCTGTTCTTCCGCGTGTTGCAGATCCAGGAAGCGGGTATATGCTCTTTCAAATTCAATGGCAAACCTGCATTGAATATTTTTTTCTTCTTCACTTGCCGGGTAATTGATACAGATGCCGAATGAGCCGTATTTCATCATGGCATCATAGTAATACACACCGTTGGGGAAAGTCTCCATCTTCATCACTTTCTTTGCTTCGCCACCGGCGTCATCTGTGATGCGTTGATAGGTATCCAGCCAGTCCTGGGTTTTTTCAGGGCTTACAAAATTCTCGTGGATGGCCACTCCTGCCCGCCATGAGATCAGGCAGTCGTTAAAATATTCTTCCGCTTCGGATAAAGTATAAGTTGTGATACTTGTTTTATAATCCGGCCAGGTGATCCAGAAAGTGTTTTGATCTTTTGATTCTTCGATCAGCCAGAAATAAGAGAATTGCCAGTTGATGCCAAGATTGCGAAGCTGTTCACCAAAAACAAGCGAGGTATCGTTCAGGTCTTTTGAAGCAGTCATCGCCATCACTTTTGCCCTGACTTTTTCGAGGGCGGCTTCGATTTCCAGTTCACGTTTTTTTTGGCTGAGTTCGGCTTTCAGCTGCTCTATGATATTGTTTGGGGAATAGGTCTCCTGTTCAACAGCACTGCTTTTGATTGGCGAACTGGATTTGTGAGCGCTTTTCATTATGCCTGGTTGAGGACAGGGTTCTGAAGTTAATAATTGTTCCCGGGAAAACATAGAAGTTCCGGATGGGCGGGCAACAATTTAGCCCCTTGGTGAAATAGAAAAACAGGCGGCGTAGCCGGTATTAGTGCTGCCAGGGAACGCGGCCTCCCTGCTGTATGTGCTTCATCAGTTCAGTGTTCAGTTTTTTGAAAACTTCCTTTTCATTTTTGACCAGGTCAGTCGTCTCCAGTGGATCTTCTTTGAGGTTGTACAGCTCCATAGGTTGATAAGGCGAGTTCTGCAATAATTTCCAATCGCCCTGCCTGATGGCATGGTAAGCCTTACCGCCATAGGAGCCTCCTTCGCGGCGTGTAAAGTAAAGTACACGGTCTTCTTCTCTTATCTCGTTGCCGAGCAGTGTCTGCAAAAAACTTCGGCCTTCTACCTGGTGATTTATTTTCACACCGGCCAGTTCTGCTAATGTGGGGAAGATGTCCATGGAAAGGTTGATTTGCGCGGAAACTGTTCCGGCTTTTATTTTCGCCGGCCAACTAACTGCCGCGGGTACCCGAAGTCCGCCTTCGTACATAGATTGTTTACCGTCTCTTGCCGGCCCGTTATTTGCTCCCGTTGGCAAATGGCCTCCGTTATCACTGGTAAAGATGATCAACGTGTTGTCGTATTGCCCGGTTTCTTTCAGGGTATGGATCAGTTTGCCAATAGCGTCATCAGTTTGTTCGATGAAGGCCACAAGCTTAGCCCTGGTTTCCGAAATACCCGGCTCGCGTTTTTTCACTTTATCAATGTAATCCTGTGGAGGCTGGACGGGGAAATGCGGGGCGTTATAAGAAAGGAAGAGGAAGAAAGGATTTTTTTCCCTGGCACGGCTGCGGATATATTCAACTGACCAGTCCGTAAATATATCCGTGGCATGTCCTGTTGGGTCAATGCTGTCTTTATTCTTCCGCATATAGTTCTTTCCGAACCGGCGCTTGGTGGTATAATCATCCATCATGTCTTCCAGCCAGCCTTCAAAAAGATCGAAGCCTTTTTCGTTGGGAAGATTGGGCGATTCCAATCCGAGGTTCCACTTGCCTATCAGGGCGGTGTGATAACCAGCTTTTTTCAGCACCGCGGGAAGGAGAATGGCGGCGGGATCAAGATAGCCCCAGTTGTCGTCGGGATGGGAGCGGATCAGTCCTGGTACACCCACGTAATCAGGATAGCGACCCGTCATCAGCGAAGCCCGGGTAGGGGAGCACACGGGCGAATTGGCGTAGAAATTATCGAACCGCATGCCGGAGCTGCAGAGCTGGTCAATATTGGGCGTACGCAGGTCTTTGGTACCATAGTAGGATACGTCGTGGTAGCCAAGATCATCGGTGAGAATGAGGAGGATATTGGGCCGGGCAGACTGCGCTTCAGCGGCAAAGCAGAAGTACAAAGAAAATATGGCGAGGTAAAGGAATTGCTTCATCTCAAGTTTGGTTGGATACGGAAATTAGTTTAAAACCTGCTGATCAGGAATTTATACTGCATGATCAGAGATCAGGAGATCAGAAAAGGGATTTGTTGATAAGGGGGAATGATCAGTAAATGATGAAGCCGGCCGAATTATTTCTGTTTTTTCTTTCTCCTTTCTGGGGACAGGCCATTTTTTTCGATGAAATCGCTGGCCATTTTTTCTTTCCTTAAAACAAATGGATCGTTGCTGTAGTCGCGCATGTTTTCTACTACTGTAACCTTATAGGTTATTTTTTTTTTGAGGTTTATGGTCAGCCATAACAATCCTTTATTGAATTTACAATTTTACCTTGACCTTATTGTAAAAGCTTCATAATTTCTCCCACAGTTATGAATTCATATTTTTCAAAAGCTGTATCAGCCAACACCTCATATCCCTGCAAATTCATTTACAAAATTCGACATCAGGTGATCGAGAGCAATTGGTATTTACCACAAGATTTTCGGGAAAATGCTCACCGCTTACTGCTCACCGCTTACTCGTAAATATAATCTGCGTCTCTGCGTATCTCTCCGTGTCTCTGTGTCCTGATAAAGAACATTCCGTCAAACACATGAAACCATTTTCCTTTCATCTCATACTGGTATCCCCAGCCACGCATGGTAAATTCATTGTCACCAACGGGTGTTTTACTGATAGCACGGAAATCAGTGAACGCATAATTCATTTTTAATGATGCCATGGTATTTGTGTACCAGTCGTTCTTGCCCAGGGGCCTGATCTCATAGGGTTTGAGATTGCGCTGAAAGGGTGAGCCCGAACTGCCATCGAATGACGTGAATCCGATGGAGAACAGATCATCTTTAAATATTTTGGCGAGTTCATTGCCCATGGTGGTGTTCTGCGTTTTGCGGTAGTTGGATAGATCAATTTCCAGCAGGTCATTGTTCTTACACACGTGTTGATTGTGGCCCCATACTATGATCTTTCGCCCTTTGTATTTTTGCTCTGAGAGCCAGCGCAGGTTATCGGCCATCTGCCGGTCGTGGATGGTGCCGTCCATTTGTATACGAAAGAAATTATAACCTACGGGAACCCTCCGGTTGAGCCAGCAGTTGGCGGCATTGCCCATCATGGAATTGAAGGTTTGCAGCCACATGCCCGATGTATCCAGGGATGGGTTTTTGCGGATATCATTCATCACCTTAATGGTATAATTCCGGAGAAAGGAGATGGTGCTGTCCGGCAGTACCTTGGAGGTATCGTAGTCGTTTGCTTTTACTAAAATGCTGAGATAATTCCTGGCATCCGTTTCATTGTAGCCCATGGATATTAACAGGGAAGATGACTGACGAAGGAAATCGACCATACCCGGTTGATAGAACACCTGGCAGTCGAAGCCAGCGATCGAGAGCGGCTCAGGGCCTTTGGAATATTGGGAGATGTACCTGGCCATATCCTGGAATTCTTCCACATCGGTCCACACGCCCCAGACTGCCTGGAGGGCCGAGTCTCCGTTTTGATATTGGTCCCAGAGGGTATTGGTGTTGTAGAAATCGGATTCAAAGGCCAGCACTGAAAATCCTAGTTTCTGATGGAGATACCGCACAATGCGGGCCTTGGCTTTGAAGGTTTCGCCGTCGCCATTATCCATTTCACCCAGCATCACGATGCGGCTGTTGCCGATGGCGTCAGCAATGGCCCGGAGATCGCTATCGGATGTATCATTGATGGAGATGGACGATATAGGAGAACTGTACTGCTTAACCAGGTCAGCCCGGTTTTGGCCATACATCACGAGCGACACGAAAGTCGCGATCAACAGTAAAAACGGCTTGAGCATGGTTTATAAGATGCCTCTGATGAACCGCATCACTATATATAAACTATTTGGTCATCAATATATTGCAGGGAGCGAGCGGTAAATTTCATTTGATATTCTTCGTACTCATCAGTACGGCATAGAAAATGGCGAAAGCATGCACGGTGAAGGGGTCAAGATCTTTTTTTATCCTCATTTCAGAACCATCAAGGGAAGCCAGGTACTCGCCGTCTTCTGCCTTGCAGATCATCTCGGAATGATTCATTGAATGGTATTTCTGTACAAGACTAAACCGCTCCTTACCATTTTCCAGGTATCCTCCGTTGATCGCACCGCTGGGTTCGTTAGAGGTGAGTATGAACTCCCAGACCAGGGTATCGGTACGGAACATGCCTTTGATGTTGCGATCTAAAGGCGCGGTACCGGAATTCTCATCATCATCGTCTTTGCTCAAGAGATCGCTTAGAAAGGTCCGGCGAGTGCCTACGCTATGCGTATTGATGGAATAGAGAGTTTGTAGTGTATCGTTCCCCACAGCAAGTGCCAGGTAACCATATTTCCTTTTTGTGAAATCAATGCTTTTAAACTGGTCGAAACTCAACGCATGGGCGCCGCTGGTTATCCCGATGGAAGATTCTGTGCCAAGCACTTTACGGGTACGTAGAACAGGACTGTCCAGCTTTCCGGCAGTGAGTGTGGTATAGGGGCCGAAAGAAGGTAGTCCGAAGCCAGTTAGGTTGGAATTCTTCTCCACTTTCCAAACTTGTGCGTTGGAACGAAGCAGCTCTGCATAGTCTATACCATGTCCCAATACGTATTTTGAGGCGAGAGGAGGACTGAGTTCAAGGAGCTCATCGATTAACACCCCGAAATGCTGTTTGAATGAAGCCTCGTCAACCCATTTGACCCGACCTTCAAAATTTACGAGTTCATGCCGGGTGTTGTGCTCGTAAATGGTTTTACCGTTTTGTCTGACTTCCACTTTCATTTCCCAGTAGCTCAGCGTGTTTGATGTGCCTCTCGTAATGAAGGAAAGTACTGATGCCTGGTAGTCTTTAGGGTTTGATGATTTAGCGGGGGCCGCAAATTTTGGGGAACCGAACATCGTGATCGACTTGTAATCGATGCCTGCGGGCCGGGTGCCGGGTTCAGCGTTGAATTTCTTTGCCAGAGCCGCAACCACATTAGCGCATATTTCATTACTGATGGCAGAGTCTTTTACAAATGGAGGGAACTGGGATTCATCCAGCCAACGAAGCGCGTGATTGAGATTGGTGAGGTTGACCTGCTGTGCAGTGCTTGTGATGCAAAAAGCCAGTAGCCATATTGCAGCCAGTAGGCGCATGTTGAGGTTTGTCCGTATAAGTTACGATTTTTTTTATCTGGATCAGGGTTACCCAATTGACTAATTAGCTAATTGGCTGATCATAATATGATGCTGAACGTAGAACCCTCGCCTTCCTTGCTCTCCACCCTGATCTCTCCCCCATGCGCTTTTACAACATCATAACTCAAACTCAGTCCCAGTCCCGTTCCCTGGCCGGTGGGTTTTGTGGTGAAGAATGGCTGGAAGATCTTGTCTTTTATTTTTTCCGGGATCCCGTTTCCATTATCCTTCACCGTTATCATTATCGAATTGGCGGATGAGGGGATTGGCGGATTGGCGGATTGGCGGATTGACGGATTTTTCAGATCGCTAACGAGCTGCGTGCTTACAGTAACCATTGGTTCATAGCCAGCGCCCATTTGCTTTTTCTTTTCCTCCACCGCATAAAATGCATTGTTGATCAGGTTCAATAATACCCTGCCTATGTCCTGCGGGATGATATTGATGTTAGCTATATTTTGATCGAAATCTGTTTTGAAGGTGGCGTTAAAGGATTTGTCTTTTGCCTTTATTCCATGATAAGCCAGGCGCAGATACTCATCGCATAGTGCATTGATGTCTGTAGGTTCTTTTGCACCGGAACTGCTGCGGGAATGCAGCAGCATGCCTTTTACAATGGCATCGGCACGTTTGCCGTGGTACAGTATTTTCTGTTCATTGTCTGCAAGCATATCAAGGATCTCCTCTGTGTCTCCGCGTCCCTCTCCGCGTCTCTGCGTTTCCCTTAACTCTGTGATCAACTCTGAGTTGATCTCCGCAAAATTAGTCACGAAGTTGAGCGGGTTCTGGATCTCGTGTGCAATACCTGCAGTGAGCTCTCCCAGCGAAGCCATTTTCTCGCGTTGCACCAACTGTGATTGGGTAGCTTTCAGCGTTTCCAGTGTATTTTCCACCTTCGCTTTTTCTGCACCCAGTGCTTCATTGGCTTTTTGTTTGTTTCGGATATTCCGGTAGAGCAGTCCGGATACCATAAGCATCAATAGAATACCCCCAATTAAGGCATAGAGCCTTATCTTATTGCGCAGAGCCTGTTCGGCCAAACGGATATCGTTCTGATGTTCCCTGTCTTTGAAAGCCAGGCCCTCTAAAGCCTGTATTTTGGCAGTACTAAACAAGCTGTCACCCAAGGCAGTGCTTATTTTAAGATACCGGAGTGATTCCCTGGGATCTTTTACTTCCAGTAGCCTCGACAACAGTGCGGTAGATTGTTGCTGTATTTTTTTTCTACCCAAAGAGAGCGCAAGGTCATAGGCAACCCGGGCATAGTAGAGAGCAGAATCATATTTACCGCGG
>JAHEFC010000482.1 GCA_024640385.1 Sphingobacteriales bacterium | reverse complement strand
AATACCGTGGTATCCAGTTTGAAATTTCCTTTGCCGTCATTATAATAAAAACAATCATGATGCGCATTGGTATAGGGCAGGCTCTCATAGGTTCCCGATGCCGCATAAAGATCCAGGTCATGATCACCATCTGCATCAAACAGCAGCAGCCCCATGTCTTCCGTACTTTTATAGATCTCTTCCGATTCGGTCAGGAGTTTTCTTTTCTCAAAACTGCCATCCGAATGCTGGATCATGGCAACCGGACTGGCCAGTTTCTGCCCGCCTATCAGCACATCATCAAAACCGTCACCGTTAATGTCCCCGGCTGCCAGGGCAGGACCGTATTGCGACATTTTATGCGGCAACAGTTTTTGTATGTTGAAATCCACAAAGTCTTTTTCTTCCTGCTTATAATTGATCAGCCCTGAAACTTCCCTGAAATACGAAACAGAATCCACCACTGCATTTCCCATTTCATAGCCGGCAACTGCATTTGCAATCGATAGCTCATGGACCTTATTGATCGCAGGTCCCACGATCACCTGTTTTTTGCCTCCCGGCCATTTCACCACCAGTGAATCAACTTTGGCCGACTTCCCCAATCCAAAATGAATGACGGGATCAACAGAAGACAGGTACCCGCGATAAGGGAAATTCTCATAGACCTGCACCTGTTTGCTCTGATACAGCTCCACCCAAGCTCCCAGCCCGTTAACATTCTTATTATCACCCTTCAGCTTTACTTTAATAAAATCGGCCTTTGTTTCTTCTTTATCATTGACGGTGTTCCTGTACACAAATGCCTTATCGTTGATATTGTTGGTCACATAATCCAGGTCACCGTCGTTATCGAGATCGGCATAGACCGCGCCATTGGTGAAGGAAGGTGTAGTGAATCCCCACGCAGTTGATACATTCTCAAATTCCGCATTGCCTTTATTCCGATATGCATAGTTGGTGATCTTCACCTCGGGGATCTGGTCCAGCAGCTGCTGTTTGGATGCCACCATATAGGCCTCATCCCGGTAGGCTACAAAGTCATGGTCCGTAATATCTTTTGGAAAACCATTGGAGATCAGGATATCCCTTTGGCCGTCATTATCAAAGTCTGCTACAGACGGTGTCCAGCTCCAGTCGGTCTGGGCAATTCCGCTATAATACGCTGTTTCAGCAAATACCGGGTCGCCAATGCTGTCATTGGCCTTCACCGAATTACCCAAATTGATCTGCAGTGAATTTCTTACATACTGATACGGATAACCGAAATAATCAGTATTCTGGTAGGTCTGGTAACTGTTCGGATTCATCATCATTTTCTTCCGGTAATTATCCTCCGGATTCATATCCAGCTCCACCAGGTCTGCCAGGCCATCGTTATTGATATCGATCACATCATTGCCCATGGCATTGGCAGAGGAATGCTTGAAATAATCGTAAACCTTATTCGTAAAAGTCCCGTTCCTGTTATTGACATAAAGAAGGTTGCCGGAGAGATAATCGTTACTCACATAAATATCTTTCCAGCCATCGCGGTTGATGTCGCAGATATTCAATCCGTGTGCATATCCTTCCCAGAGTATGCCTGCTTCTTTTGAAACATCAGTGAACACGCCGTGTTTCAATGCTTCGTTCCAATCGTTGCGATAAAGCTTATCGGTATTGGCATGGGATCCATCTTTGAGAATGGGCCTGAAGCGGTTTGGAAAATCTCCTTCCACAATTTCATTGTTTGCCAGGTAGCAATCCAGGTCTCCATCATTATCATAATCGAAAAATGCAGCCATCGTGGTCTGGCTGGAATCTGCTAGTCCATATTCCGCCGCCATGTCTTTGAACATGGGAACACCATCAGCATTATTTCCCTGGTTCACAAAAAGCATGTTGACCCGATCCTGTTTTCTTTTCTTCAGTGTGGCACAAACATAAAGATCCAGTTTGCCATCGTTGTTGATGTCCACTGTTGCCACACCGCGTGACCAGCGGGCAGATGTGTTGATACCTGAAGCTTCTGTTACATCTTTAAAACTCATCTCCCCTTTGTTGAGATAAAGTTTTGAAGGCACCAGGTTTCCGGTGAAGAACAGATCCTGTAGGCCATCATTATTGAAATCGCCTACAGCGATACCACCGCCATTGTACACGTTTTCCTGTTCAATGATATTGATACTGTCTGTCTGTTGTATCGTGTTGTTGAATTCGATACCTGTTTTAGACGATTCCAGTTTCTCGAATAGGGTTTTCTGATTGTTGCAGGACAAGATGAAGATAATGAAACACAGGCTCAGGATTCGCACGTCAGTTGGAGTTTGATCAGGTTACAATTTAACACTTAACACAAAAAAAGAGGCAGCAAATGCTGCCTCTTGTATAAAAACTAAAGTTGGGTCTTAATAGCCAGGATTTTGTTTCAGCACAGGGGTACCGCCTTTTGAAGAACGGTCGATCTGTGACTGTGGGATCGGGAAATATTCGTGCGTCCCAGCTTTGAACACGGCATTCACGAGGAAATTCCTTTTGTTGTTAGGCACTGGCCAGTTGTTCACTGCACGTCCACTTACATATTTCAGGTAAGTGTTCAGTGTAGGCTCGGCAATACCCCAACGAACCAGGTCGAAGAAACGATGGCCTTCCATGCCCAGTTCCAGTCTCCTTTCCATGCGAACTGCTTTTTGAGCAGCAGTTTTATCGGTCCATGGAGTGGTATACTGTCCTATTTTGTACTTAGCCGGACTGTTTTTGACAAATCCCTCGGTATTTGATGCCCTAATACGAACCTTGTTAACCAGTTCACGCGCTTTTTCCAGTGATCCCGCTTCCACTTCAGCTTCAGCCAGCATCAGGATCACATCTGCAAAACGGATCAGGGTGTAGTTGTTGGCAGTGACACCTGAAGTCCAGAATGCTTTATCAGTAAGTACACCTTGCTGTGATTTGTAATAGGTATTCTTGATCGGAGAATAAGGACCTGCATAAGCCTGGTCACGGATCCAGGTTACACCAGGGTGTGGACCCCAGTCAAGATAAGGAATACCGCGA
>JAHEFC010000481.1 GCA_024640385.1 Sphingobacteriales bacterium | reverse complement strand
CCGGCATTGTGATATCAGTGCTGATCGTTCTTCTTTTCCTTCAGACGCTGAATTTCTGGACCAACCATGGCGAATACCTGCGGGTGCCTGAAGTGAAGGGAAAAACACTGAGCGAGGCAACAAGTTTTCTGGAGAAGCAGGGTTTTGAAGTGATCATCCAGGATTCCATCTACCAGGATACCGTGCCGCCATTGGCGGTTCTGAAACAGTTTCCTGAACCCGATGCAACGGTAAAGGTTAACCGAACTGTGTACCTTACTATTAATCGCGCTACTCCACCATTGGTGGATATGCCCAACCTGGTTGGCATGAGTTTCAGAAATGCTGAACTCGAACTCAGGGCAAAAGGGCTTAAACTGGGCGATACCACCTATGTTCCGGACATTGCCAAGAATGCGGTAAAAGACCAGGTGATGAATGGTGGATCGTTAAGGCCGGGTACAAAGATCCCGATGGGTTCAATGATTTCTCTTGTACTGGGCGCCGGTATCGGGTCTGAAGAAATTCCTGTTCCCGATCTTTTCGGAATGCCTTATATTGAAGCGCTGACTTTATTGGAAGCCAATGGCATCAACGTTGGAGTTGTATTGCCTGATGCCGACCTGAAAGACACGACCGCCGGATTTGTTTATTGGCAGAATCCGGCCAGGTTCAACGAAGAGCGAAAACTGAACCGGATCAGGATGGGGCAGATGATGGATATCAGACTGAGCGCGATCAAGCCTGAACGGCAGGATACCATACCGTTACCGCCAACAGACAATCAATTTTAAAACATCTTTATGACCAACATTACTCCTGAAGAAGTGAAGCAAAGGCTTGATGCCGGTGAAAAACTAAACCTGGTAGACGTGCGTGAACCTGCCGAAAATGCAGAATTCAACATTGGTGGTATCCTGCATCCACTGGGAAGGGTCAGGGATATGGATATTGATGAACTGGAGCAACTGAAAGGTGAGGAAGTGATCGTTTACTGCCGCAGTGGAAACAGGAGTGGGCAGGCAGCGATGATGCTGGAAAGCATGGGTTTTTCTAACGTGAAGAACCTTACCGGGGGCATGCTGGCCTGGGTCGATAAATTCGGCTCATAGCACGTCAATATTCAACATGAGGATATATTTTCTCCTTGCCGTATTGCTTTTCTCCGCTTCAGTAACAGGACAAAAAAAGAACCCCCTGTCTGTCTATGATCTCCGGTGTGAGAACCATACCGATCCGCTGGGAGTTGATGCGATTCAGCCAAGGTTCAGCTGGAAAATTTCTTCATCACTGGAAGATGTGATGCAGACAGGTTATGAACTCAGGATCTCCAAAGACAGCAAATTCAAAAGCTCAATTCCCTTAGTGAATGCCTCATCGGGCCAAAGCATCCTGGTGGCTTATGAGGGTAAGCCGCTTGAGCCGTTGACGAGATATTACTGGCGGGTGAGGGTAAAAGATAACAAGGGAAATCAATCAGCCTGGAGTAAAACGGCATTCTTCGAAACCGGATTCCTGGGTGCTCCATGGCAGGCTAAATGGATCGAGCCTGAGAAACAGGCCAATGAGAAAGAAAGCCTTCCGCCAACCTTGATCCGTAAGGAATTCAACCTTGAGAAGAAGGTGGCTTCGGCCCGCTATTATATTACGTCACGGGGATTATACCTGGCTTATCTCAATGGTAAGCCGGTTACCGATAAAGTATTTACACCGGGCTGGACATCTTACAAAAAAAGACTGCAGTACCAGGTGTTTGATGTCAGTTCTCTTCTTGCCAGGGGTTCAAATACAACGGGTATTGAACTGGCTGAAGGATGGTACCGCGGCGACCTGGGCTGGATGAATAACAGGGGCCTTTTTGGCAATAAGCTGGGCCTGCTGGCTGAATTGCATATCATATATACTGACGGGTCAAAACAAGTGATAGTCACAGACGACAGCTGGAAAGCTACTGACCAGGGACCTGTAAGGTTTTCGGGTATATATAATGGTGAGGTATACGATGCCAGGCTGGAGCAGCAGGGCTGGAACAGTAATGGCTTCAATGATGGTAACTGGTGGAGCGTGAAGATATCTGACAGCCAGCAACAGGCTCTGACCTGGCAGCAGGGTGACTATGTGGCCAGGGTGGAGGAGATCACACCGGTGAAAATATTCAGAACACCCAAAGGAGAACTGGTGGCTGACATGGGCCAGAATATGGTGGGACGTATCCGGCTTTCCGTGAAAGGTGATGCAGGTACCACAGTCAGTATAACGCATGCTGAAGTACTGGACAAGCAGGGGAATTTATACACCGAAAACCTTCGGGCGGCCAAACAATTGTTTCAGTATACATTGAAAGGCGGGGGAGATGAAGTATATGAACCTCATTTTACGTTTATGGGTTTCCGTTATATCAGGATCGATGGATTTCCGGGCGAACTGAAACCGGAAAATGTAAAAGGCATCGTGATACACTCGGAAATGAAACCCACTTCGAAATTCGAGACTTCCAATGCGCTGATCAATCAGCTCCAGCATAATATTGTCTGGGGACAGAAAGGAAATTTCCTGGACGTGCCTACTGACTGCCCGCAAAGAGATGAAAGGCTTGGCTGGACCGGCGATGCCCAGGCATTTGTGAGAACAGCCGCATTCAATATGGACATAGAAGCATTTTTCACCAAATGGATGAAAGATGTGGAAGCGGACCAGTATGATAACGGAGCTATTCCTTTTGTAGTGCCGGATGTGTTGAGGAATAACGGCAGTTCTGCAGGATGGGCCGATGTTTCGGTGATTGCTCCCTGGACCATTTATCTCTGTTATGGTGACAAAAGGGTATTGGAAGAACAGTATGCTTCCATGAAAAAATATGTGGAGTACATCCGTAAACAATCCGGGGATTCCATGATATGGAAAGGGGGTTCCGTATTTGGGGACTGGCTTTATTATAAGCCTGAATTTTTCCAGCACACTACGCCTGACGGGCATACTGACCTTGACCTGATCTCAACAGCTTTTTACGGTTACTCAACATCGTTATTGGCAAAAGCG
>JAHEFC010000175.1 GCA_024640385.1 Sphingobacteriales bacterium | reverse complement strand
AGCCAGGTTTGTGAATGAAAATCCGGGTAAAAAGATTGCGGTCATTTCATTCGTTAAAAACTACGATGTCTATATTTCCAGGTCTTTATCGATGCACGGGAATTTGCACGAAGCAGCTTCAAATCTCTTTACTGCCTTGCGGGATCTCGACAGGTCTGACGCGGAAATTATTCTGGCTGAAAGATTCCCGGACGAAGGGATCGGCATGGCTATAAATGACAGGTTGAGCAGGGCAGGGGTCAGTTCCTCTCCATTTTGATCCAGTCAGTTTCACCGGTAGGTCGGGTGAACTGAATACGAATTGTATTGTCTGTCAGGTCGGTCACTTCCCAGGTATTACTGATCTTCACAAATACGTCCGGGGTGATGAAATCAAATACCAGTTTGTTTTTTGAATTCTCTTCACCGGCACTCCAGGATCCTATCTCTATACTGCCCCGTTTGGTTGCCGTGATGATCTTATTTACTCCGAAATTGAAAATATAACTCCTGAAATAGACCGTTTCGTCATGGTCTATATGCCAGTATTGCCTGATACGCCAGTTGCCTGTGGTCATCATCGCATTTATATTCCGCACAGTTGCCGGCGTACTGGCTGGCGTACTGAGATCATATTTCTTACTGCACGCCAACAGGATGAGTGGAAAAGCAAATATCAGCAGCTTGTTTTTCATCCAGGTCTTTTAGTGTTTGAAGAACTTCAACTATACAAATATAGGGTTCACCGGCTTTGGAAGCCAATTCTGTTCAGCAATAATTGATGCGCCTGCTTGGGTATTGGTTGGCTCCTCCCCGGAATCCCAACCTCATTACTACTCCCTGAAATGGCCATTTTTTGAGCTATCTGAATACTGCTGTCACCTCAATACGGTTATTGTCGGGGTCAAGGGTTTCAAATTCATAGTATCCATCCCCTGTTTTGCGGGGCCCGCTGAGGATAGGAAATCCTTCCGCTTTCAGTTCTTCACATTTGCTGTCCACTTCGGCCATGGTTTCAACACCAAATGCCAGATGTATCAGACCCAGGTGCTGTCTTTCAACCTTATCGTTGAGATTGTCCGGTATATCGGCACGGCTCATTAACTCAAGCCTTGCACCCGATCCAAATTGTATGAAATAACTTTCGAAGCCTTTCTTGTTATTAACATATTTTTCATTGGAAATGCCTCCAAAGTATTTAACGTAATAATCTTTCAGCGTTTCGAGCTGCCTGGTCCAGATGGCTGCGTGTTCAAGTGTCATGATGGTTCTTGCGTGGTGTCAACATTCATTTCGGTTCCATATTTCATTTCCTGGTGTTTCCAGAGAGCCTGGAAATGGGTACTGTTCCTACGAAGTTCTTCAAAATTTCCTTCAGCCACAACCCGCCCGTTCTCCAGCACATATACATGATCGAAATAGGGGAGAAGATGTAAACGATGAAGGGATGAAATGATCACTCTATCTTCAAACTCCCGGAAGAATTCCCTGTAGATCAGCAATTCTGTTTTGGGATCCACACTGCTGGTTGGCTCATCCAGCAGAATGATCTCACTGTTCTGCGCTGCAAGTATGCCTCTTGCGAGGGCCAGCCTTTGTTTCTGTCCGCCTGACAGATTCACCCCTTTCTCTTTGATATGGGACTCCATACCATTGGGCAGGTTATTGATCACCTCAGTAAATTTTGCTACCCCGCAGATCCTGTTGATCTCGTCTTCTTCGAATGGCAGCCCCAATGTGATATTATACCGGATGGTATTCTCAAAGATCTCGGGCTCTTGCGGGAACAGCGTAACGGTATCCGTGAGCGAAGAAATGCCCCGTAGTACCCGGTTGTCGGTGGAAACAACAATATCAGGTTCCGGATCATACAATCCCCGCAGTAAAGCAAGCAGGGTAGACTTGCCGCTTCCACTCTCTCCAACTAAAGCGATCCTCTTCCCCTTGATCAGTTTGAGATTGATATTATGAAGACTGTGAGCATTTTGATGGGAATATGCTTTATTATGGGAATAATTAAGATTTGAGATCGAGATGGTGTTCCAGTTGTCTGGCAATTCCGAACCGGCATCGGCCCTGTGATGTGCTGCATAGGCCTGTTTGACAGGTCTGGCTGCTTCTACATCGTTATAATTCTGAATGATCTGGTTGTATTGCCAGGCGATATCATGAAAAACCGAGGTGAACTGCTGCACATAGGCGATAAGTGTTACAAGGCCTCCTACCAGTAAGATCTGTCCGGCCACCCAGTTCTGTAACACATATCCAACAATGGTCACAGCATATACTAGCGCTACCAGCATATCGGCCACAAACCATTTCCATTCATTGATCACAACATTTTTTCTGAAAGGAAAGAATACTTCCCCCAGTTTTTGTAACAGGCTTTTTTCCATCTGTTTTTCCAGCCGCAGGGTGATCACCGTATTGATATTGGATAAACTGTCGAACAGATTGGCAGAAACCACGTGTTCTTTTTCATTGGTCTCATTCATATACCTGATCAGCGGCTTATCGAACCTGAATATCAGCCAGATCGTGATCAGGCCAAGTACGGCTCCAATAGTGCCGAACAATGGTGAAAAATAGAACATGGCTATGAAGGAGAAAATGAATTTTGCGAAGGAATGCAGGTACATGAATCCGTTCTGAAAGAAATCTTTCAATGCTTCATATGCTTTCCTGACCCTGTTGATAATGGCACCGCTATGATTATCCTGGTGCCATTTTACCGGAAGATGTAGGGTCTGGTGATAGGTTTCCATCAGGTAATTCCGGCTCAGGTTGAAGGCCAGGCTTCTTTCAGCTACACGTGCAGGACCGTGGATCATCCATTCCAGGAGATTAAGTCCCAGATAGGCGCCAGCATAGATCCAGGCATTGTGCAACACCTTCCACCCGTCTTTCTGTATGGCGTTGATAAACCATCCGTACAGCAACGGCCTTGATGCATTGATCAGGTTAGTGCAAACAAAAGCGCCATATACCATGAGGTATCTGCGCTTCTCTTTCCTGGCATACTGCCATGAAGTGGAGAGTAAACTTAAATATGGATTGGATGATGCGATAGGTAAAGATAATGCCCCGGTAAAAATAACCGGGGCAGATCTTCATTTATTCAAAGTTGAATTTTGCCTCCAGTACATCGCGGGAGTTGCCACCGATGAATACCCGGAACTCACCCGGTTCTATAGTCAGTACTCCGTTGCTGTTATAATAGCTTAGCATGTCGGAATCCAGCATAAACCTGACTGTTTTCTCCTGGCCGGGAGCGAGCGTTATCTTTTCAAAACCTTTCAATTCTTTAACAGGCCTGATCTGGTTGGCTATAAGATCCCTTATATACAATTGAACGATCTCTTCACCGGCACGTGATCCGGTATTCTTCACCGCAACAGTAACTTCAAGTTTTTCACCCTTTTTCAAACTGTTCCTGTTCAGTTTCAGATTACTGTAAGAATATGTAGTATAACTGAGTCCGAATCCGAATGGGTAGAGCGGATCATTCGGGATATCCCTGTATCGGCTGTACCAGTTGCCCTGTCCATCAGTAGAACTGGGTCTGCTGGTATTCATGTGATTATAATAAACTGGTATCTGACCTACGGCGTACGGAAAACTCATGACTGTTTTAGCAGAAGGATTGTAGTCGCCAAATATCACATCGGCCAGTGCATTACCTTGTTCTGTTCCCAGTATCCATGCGTATACGATGGCATCACAATAGGGCTCAGCTTTTGTCAGCACCAGCGGTCTTCCTGCACTCACAACTGCAATAATTTTCTTTCCTGTTTTTTTCAAAGCTCTGAGCAGGTCAAGTTGTGATTCAGGTATTTCTGGCATGGCAATACTCCGGTCTTCACCGGCAAGTTTTCCACTGATGCCTAAATTGACGATCACGATGTCAGCATTATTTGCAATGCCTGCTGCTTCGTCTGCCAATGCGTTGTCTGGTTTAAGATCATCCTGGTAACCCCTGGCATATTTGATTTTGGCACCTGCATTTTTCAGGCCTTCCAGTAGCGTTACGGGACGGTAAGGATCGCTTTTTGCATTGGCCACCCAGAAATCGAAGATGTCATCAGCACTTTCTGCCCAACGGCCGATCAATGCAATATTGGCGGCTCTGTTTAGTGGCAGAATACCTTCATTATTCTTAAGTAACAGAATAGATTTTCGGGCAGCGTCACGACTGATGTTGCGGTGTTCGGCAGTAAATACATTGTTCTTTTCCCTTTGCGGATCACAATTGATATATGGATCGTCAAACAGCCCGATTTTGAATTTCATGGTAAGAATGGCAGCTACGGCTGCATCCAGGGTTTTCATGCTGACTTTTCCTTCTTTGACCAGGCCGGGGATCTCACTCACCATGGCCCTGGTTTCCATGTCCATCATGCTTCCGGCATTGATGGCCTTCATGGCAATGTCTTTATTATCTTTTGCATATCCGTGCTGAACCATTTCTCCAAAAGAATTCCAATCACTTACCAGGAAGCCCTTAAAACCCCATTGCTTTTTTAGTACCTCATTAACGAGGTAGCTGTTGGCACTGGCAGGAACACCTTCGAATACGTTGAAGCTGTTCATTACGGTTGCAGCGCCTGCAGCCACGGCTGCTTTGTATGGAGGCATATAAAAATTCCAGGTGTTGACGCGGTCAACACTTACCTGGTTGTATTCACGCCCTGCTTCCACAGCTCCATACACGGCAAAGTGTTTGACACAGGCAAGGATATTGTCTTTGCCAAAATTGCCCTGGAAACCTTTGACCCTTGCGGCTCCTATGACACCTCCGAGGTAGGGATCTTCACCAGCACCTTCCATAACCCGGCCCCAGCGGGGGTCCCTGCTGACATCCACCATGGGAGCGAAGGTCCAGTGAAGGCCTTCCGCACTGGCCTCTTTTGCAGCAACGGCTGTGGCCTGCTGGCTCAATGCAGGGTCCCAGGCGCAGGCATCAGCAATAGGTATGGGGAAGATGGTTTTATATCCGTGGATCACGTCAAAAGCAAAAATAATGGGAATGCCCAGCCTGCTTTCCTTAACAGCAAGGTCTTGTATGGTGCGGGTTTCTGTTACACCTGTAACATTAAGCATGGATCCTACCTGGCCTTTACGGACCATTTCCATTTTGGCTTTCTGCCCCGGGTCATTGGCGGCAGGTCCGGTAAATGCTCCACCGTTGAGCTGGTTGAGCTGCCCGGCTTTTTCCTCTACTGTCATCCGGGTAAGGAGGTCAGCCACTCTTTTGTCAACAGGCAATTGTTTGTTTTTATAAGCCGGAGTTTGTGCCATCACGGTAATGGAGAACAGGTGTAGCGGAAGCAGTAAAAGGATCAGCTTTTTCATGAAGTTCAATTTTAATTATCGAAAGACGATTGTCAGATCAATTGGACAAGTTATATAGAAGTCTATGCCCAAAAGATGACTCCCATTAGGTGGAATGAAAACAAATATCATTAGCCTTGGTCACCGAATGAATGTGCTGGCCGGTTAATGCAATAAATAAACAGGAAAGAGGGAATTCTTCCGTGTTGGATGGACGATGATGGCGTCTGCTGTTAAAGAAAATGCCGAGGAAAAAGGAAATCTATTTCTGACTGCAATTGAACATCCACTGTACCCCGAATTTGTCTTTCAGGCTACCGTAATATGCGCCCCAGAACATGTCTTGCAGGGGTTGTTCTATTTTGGCGCCATCTGAAAGCAGGTCAAAGAGACGCCTGGTTTCGTCACGTGAATCCGGTTCCAGCATGATGTAACTGTTATTGCCGACATGAACGGTAAAACCCATGGACGGAGGAGCATCCGTGCCCATCAGCACATGACCACCCAGGATCGGCAGTTCTATATGCATGATCAGATTGGCCATTTCTTCAGGCATAGGAGGCATGCCTTCCTGCGGAGGTATATCTTTGAATCGCATGATCCCGCCCACAAACTCAGTACCAAATACCGACCTGTAAAAGTTAAAGGCCTGTTCAGTTTCAGTTGGGAAATTCAGGTAGGTGCTTACTCTGGCCATAGTTTCAGAATTTGAAAGAAAGCTAGCAAGTTCATCAGAAAAAATAAAGCAATGACCGCATTTTTATATGAGCGGTAAACAGGCTTGCAGCTATTAATACAGCCGCCCGTACTCTTCCACTCAAGACAGTTTTTTGATCATCCAGGCCGCTGCAAATACTTCGATCAGGCTTAACGGTATCGCATACACTAAGATTCTGTAAGGAAGCACCCCCATATTGCCAATAACCACCCACATTAACACGAACCCCAGGAACCACGAAATCATTGCTGTGTGGAGCATAGAGAATTTTCGCGATAGGATGAAAATGCCCACCGCATAGAACAGGGACCAGATCCCCCACATGACACCATTGACGGGGTCCGACGGAAATTTCAGTCCCAGCGCTGAATAATGGCTGGTCCAGTATGATCTCAGTAAAAATTGATTGCGGATAAACTCAGACATGCTGATCCAGGCTGTAGCAATAACTATGGGAATCACTGTTTTTTTAACCATCTATAATTGCCATTTAGTGATGCTAATTTATGCAGTTTCTTAGAAGACAGTTTAGTGAAGTATGACGTGCAGGACCATTTTCAATGACCATTGTCATTCAGTCTTCCTGGCAGAACAACTACCTTGGGGTTCTAAATCTGAACATATGTGCAGATGGCTTGCATACAGAGGCGCTCCGGTGCTTATGGAAGACCTGATCATTAAACCCAAAGACAACCTGATCCACCAGAGTTTACATGCCCGTGCACCCAGAACACCTACCAATGGTGATGGATTTGGCATGGGTTGGTATGATAACCATCCGTATCCTGGCCTGTTTAAAAGCATCAGACCGGCATGGAATGATATGAATTTGCTGGACCTTGCCGCGCATATTGAGTCACCGTTATTTATGGCCCATGTCAGGGCTACATCGATGGCTACTGTCCAGGAAACCAATTGTCATCCGTATCGTTATAAAAACTGGTTATTTGTCCATAATGGCCAGATCTCGGAGTTTGGAAAATTCCGGCAGAAACTGATGGCCACAGTTGCACCTGAGTATTTTGGCAATATCCTGGGATCTACTGACTCGGAACTCATGTTCCACCTCGCACTCACATTTGGCCTTGAACAGGATGTTCCCGGTGCTGTGGCTCAAATGGTGAGTTATGTGGAGTCTGTAGGCAGGGAAGTAGGCCTGGAGAAATGCATATGGATGACGTTGGGCATTTCAGATGGAAATGATTTATGGGGATTCAGATATGGAAGCGATGGTAAAGGACCATCGCTTTATGTCAGTCCCGGTATAAATGAGTTATCAAAATTGAATCCCGAGGCCAGGAGCGTGGGCGAAAACGCAGTTTGCATTGTGTCTGAACCCATTGGTAATTACCAGGATATCTGGAAAGCCGTGCCTGAAAATTCGCAGCTGACCGTGAACGAGCGAGGTCTGGAGATCGAGGCATTCAATCCATGATCTCACTGAGTTCCAGCCAGCGCATTTCTTTCTGATCGAGCAGGCTGGTGATCTCGCCTATGCGTGCTGAAAGGTGTTGTAATTCGTCGAAAGGCAGATCACCTGTGCTGAGTTTATAGGTTATATTTTCTTTTTCTGTATTCAGTTCAGCGATATCTTTTTCCAATAATTCGAATTCTCTTTTTTCCTTGAAGCCGGGTTTTTTCTTTGGGGACTGGGAGGTTGTGATATTTTGTTTTTCAATTATAGCCTGTTCTTCTTTGCGTGATTGTTCCGCTTCCTGGTATAGCCGGTATTCGGAATAATTCCCAGGGAAATCACGTACCAGGCCATCACCTTCAAAAACCAGTAAATGATCCACCAGTTTATCCATGAAATAACGGTCGTGGGAAACGATCATCAGGCAGCCCGGAAAATCGGCAAGAAATGTTTCAAGCACACCGAGAGTCGGCAGATCGAGGTCGTTTGTAGGTTCATCGAGGATGAGAAAATTGGGGCTTCGGAATAATACAGCCAGCAGGTGCAATCTTCTTTTTTCACCCCCGCTTAATTTACTGATATAGGTGTATTGCTGATCCGGAGTGAACAGGAACAGCTCCAGGAATTGTGCGGCACTTAGGGAGCCACCTTTGGCCAGTGGAAAACTCTCTGCAATATTTTTTACATATTCTATCACCCGCATATCTTCTTTCACGACAAGGCCTTCCTGCGAATAGTTTCCAAATACAACAGTGTCTCCGATATTGATCTTTCCGCTGTCGGC
>JAHEFC010000480.1 GCA_024640385.1 Sphingobacteriales bacterium | reverse complement strand
TCATTCGCCCGTCAAGGCAATAAACATTGGCATAATATGTCATAGATTCACCCTTGAATCCACCTTCACTGTATACGGTCACGCTATAACCCTGAGGAACACGAAGCGAAGAAATGACGTCATTCCTGAGTCCCATAGCACGCGTGTCGTACCTGCCAGGAACCAGATTTGCACTGGCACCCGCCAGACCACAGTCCTCAAAAATGATGACCTGCGCTCCAGATCCGTTAGAAGGATATACCTGTTGCCCTGAATTGCCATAACCTCCATTCCCACTATTTCCTCCTGTATTGTCCGATTCAATCACCACTGACACCGCCCTGTCGTTCCATTCGTTATCCAGGCAACTGATATCTGAAGTGAACCTGGTCTTGTTACCCTGACCCGGCTCCGGACTATCGTAAAGGATCACTTTCAAACCACGGGGAATGCGAATGGAAGAAAGTCGATTGGCGCCAAATCGCGCCTGATCCAGGTTATATCGTCCCGGGCCCAGCACCTTTGCTTTACCTCCAAACCCGCAATTTTCATAAAGGATAGCTACCTGGCTGAAACCTGCCAGAAAGGTAGAGATGAATAACAATAAAAGGAACAGTTTTCTCATGGCTTACATTTTTTACTTAACAGGAATGATGATTGACTGGGGTCAAATTATTATATCGCGGATTAAGTCATTTAGCCGATGTACCAACGGTGGTATTTCAGGGACAAAACTCTGTATCAAAATTTACGGTGCTGAAAAATCAAGGTAGCCGCCCGCATGCATGCTGACCAATTATGTTCAGTGTTGCATTTTGGTGATTCAAAAGATAGAGTTCATCAATAAGCTGATCTCTTGTATAATTTTTCGTTTTATCTTTTACCTTATTTTGAAATACAAGTATTGCCAAACATCCCCAATTCTTTCTGACATGAAATTTCGTTTATTCCTTTTCGCCGCGGTCGCTTTCCTGTCTTCCTGTTCAAGTTCACGGAGAACTGCATCATCAGCTTCCGATATAGTGCAGGTTTCACTTGATCTCGTCAATGTTCAGGACGACCAGGTAAGGGTGAACATCACCACCCCTGCGATATCCGGCAACACAGTCACTTACCAGCTGGCCAAGATCATACCCGGCACCTATGCCATTGCAGATTATGGCCGTTATGTCAGGGATTTCAAAGCTTTTGATGGTTCAGGAAACAGCCTGCCTGTGTCAATGACCGACTCCAATACCTGGGTGATCAGCCAGGCCGGGACTCTGAAAAAGATCAGTTACCTGGTGAACGACACTTACGATTCGGAAGGAGGCAACGCCTTTGAAGAAGGAAGCAGCACCATTTTTTCGCCGGCAGGCACCAATATACTCGCAGGTAAAAACTTCGTCCTGAACATGTGCGGATTCGCAGGATATTTCTCGGGCAAAAAAGACATCCCCTATAAAATAACTATCAGCCATCCTGACAATCTCCGGGCGGCAAGCTCCATGAAAGAC
Source organism: Sphingobacteriales bacterium (assembly GCA_024640385.1). GTDB lineage: Bacteria > Bacteroidota > Bacteroidia > Chitinophagales > Chitinophagaceae > Pollutibacter. Next base: position 1,555 of record JAHEFC010000480.1, on the reverse strand, counting down.
GAGAACAGTTCCAACACCCTGGATGTATTCAGCGTGTCCAGGTATGCAGAATTGGTAGACCATCCGATCATGTATTCAGAACCGGATATAGCTTCAACAAAGATCGGCGGTATGGAAGTGGTGCTGAGCGTTTACTCTCCCCGCAAAAAATCCATTACAGCCCAATCCCTCTTCCCTGACCTTGAAAAAATGATGCGAGCGCAAAAAGCCTACCTGGGGGATATCAACAACACACCCAGGTATACCGTGCTTAACTACATCACCACCAGTGCAAAGGACGATGCACAGGGGATCGGAGCCCTGGAACATAATACATCAACCACGGCTGTTTTCCAGGAGTCGATGCGAAGCAAAGACCTGATCCATGTGATCTCCCACGAATTCTTTCATACACTCACACCACTAAATGTCCATTCCCGGGAGATCCAGGATTTTGATTTCAATACCCCGAAAATGTCACAGCACCTCTGGATGTACGAAGGCTTTACAGAATATTTTGCCAACCATTTCCAGGTGCACCAGGGCCTGATCACAGAAGACCAGTTCTTAGCCAAGATGGCGGAAAAAGAAAAGTTATCCAGGCAGATGTACAAAGATGATCAGTCATTCACGGAAATGAGCAGGAATGTCCTCGATCCGGCCATGAAGGCCCAGTATCCAAACGTGTATCAGAAAGGAGCGCTGATCGCCATGTGCCTCGACATCATATTAAGAGAGGCATCGGGAGGGAAAAAAGGAATACTGCAGATGATGGCCGATCTTTCAAAAAAATATGGTCCGGCTAAACCATTTGACGATAACAGTATCATAGCAGAGATCACGCAGATGACCAATCCGGAAGTTGGCGCTTTCCTGCAGGAACATGTGGTAAGAGGTACGCCCATTGATTATGTGAAATACCTGAATCGGGTGGGTATTGACAGGGCTACCGTGAAGGAGCCTACGATAGTGGTTTTCCTTGCCAACAATAAGCCTTACCTGATGGTTGATACTGTGAATAAAAAAGCAATTGCTGTGATCCAGGATAATGGCAACAATTTCATGAACGGGTTGGGAGTACAGAATGGCGATGAGATCATTGAAATGAACGAATCACCCATTGATGCTTCCACTCCTATGAATGTAATGCTCGCTGGCTATGGCATGGAGGAAGATGATCCGGTGAGTATGAAAGTGAAAAGAAATGGCCAGGTCATAGAGCTCAAGGGCAAAGCTAAACTGAATTATGTGGAAGGATCCGGATACAAATTTGTTGACCCCTCCAAAGAGAAACTGAAGAATGCATGGTTGAAAGAATAAAAAAAGCCACCTCAAAGGGTGGCTAAATTGATCGAACGAAAATCATTTGCTGTCAGCTATCAGGCTGAATAGTTTCTCATCACGGCCATAAACATCTTTCCGGAAATTCAGGTCGCCGTCCTTATCAACAAATGCTGTGAAATAACCGATCAATACAGGCAATCTCTTTTTGACCGGAACAAATTTTTCTACCCCGGCATTCATGGCAGTCTGGATCTTTTCTGTATTCCAGGCGGGGTCATCCCTAAGTATGCGC
>JAHEFC010000479.1 GCA_024640385.1 Sphingobacteriales bacterium | reverse complement strand
CGGCAAAACAGACACATAATTGTCACTATAAAATACCGGTAAAATTCTCTTTCTATTGTCCGCGTTCAACAGAGAAACGCGGTTAAAAAATGCCACCGGTCCATCTGCTGGATTATCAATGGTGACGGCTATTTTATTAAAAGCAATTTGCCTTGCAACAACGGTTGCTTTAGCTTCTTTTATTTGTTGAAGCCCCTCATATTTATCATCGCTGTTGGGCAGCCAGTAAAAATTATCGCTCACAATTTTTTTGTCGGTACCTATTAAACGAAGGGATAAAAAAACACCCTTTTCTTTTCTTAATTTATCAATCGTATCCTTGGCCGGAATAAAACCTTTAACAGAAGTTGGAGCCGCTTCTACCAATTCCTGTATCATTAAACCGGCTTTTCCTTCCATATCATAAGTCTTAATTTCCAGCACCAGGTTGCGCATAGTTATAAAAGTATTGTTCGCCACCATCACCATTCCGGTAACGGGATTATACATTACATGCAATGCCTCGCCAGCCTTTTTTAATCCATATAAACATGCGTTGGGGTCAAGGTAATAATCATACATCTGTCCCCGCAAGGCAGTCCATGGATTTTGTGTCTTCCAGATGATTACACCCGTGTACCAATCCCACATATGCGAAGAAAAACCTTCTATCAAACCACGGTACTGATCGTAATTAACAAGCTGTGCCTTTAATCCAAAATCCTTCACATCTTTAACCGGTCCAAAGGCTGCGATATACTGATTGTAGCCAATATATTTATGAAATCTCCATACAGAATCCAGCTTGCCAGGAAAGGCAGGTGCCACCATATTTTCCGCAGGCAAAAATCTTTGCAGCGATTCATAATCACCTGCCCCTACTGATCCAACTTCACTGTTAAAAGGAAAGGTTTTTTTACCCCAAAAAGTTTGAATGTTTTGAATACTGTAGGGGCCATCGCCATTGCCGCCAAATGTGTTGGCGGACATACTGTCGCTGTTTGAAAAATCATAAAAGTAACGGGTTCCATCCAGTTTTGGCAAAATAGAATCCTTTAAGGGAATCAAAATATCATCCGGCGGTGTGATCTCATTTCCGCCACAATAAAAAGCCAGCGATGGGTGATTCCGTATCATTTTCACCTGGTCGGTAAGTGAATTCAAAACGAGGGTATGGTCTTCCGGATATTTCCTGCGGGTCCATTGGTCTTCTTTCTTCTTCGGGTCAAGCCATCTGCCATTGCAGTCGCCGGAAAACCAGAAGTCCTGGAACACCAGCATACCGTATTTATCGCAAGCGGCATAAAACTCAGGCCGCTCGGTTAAAGAGCCGCCCCATATGCGGATAAGGTTTAGATTCATGTCACGGTGAAAATGTATTTCTGCATCATAGCGTTCCTTTGAAAAACGCAACATGGCATCTGAAACAATCCAGTTACCACCTTTGATAAATATTTTTTGCCCGTTTACAGATGTTTCCCTGCTTCCGGTGTGCGCATTCCATTTTGTTTGTATTTCCCTTACGCCTATGCTAAGTTCTTCTTTATCCAATACCACATTTTTTTTGGATACAAACTTCAATTCAATCCGGTACAATGGCTGCTCACCATAACCGTTAGGCCACCACAATTTTGGACTTTTTAAAGTATAATCCGGCAACTGAAACTCAGCCGTTGATTTTGGCCCCAGGGTGATTTCCTTTTTTACTAATGTGCCAGCAACCTCATATTGTAGTATACCACTTATTGCGGTACTGCCCGGGTTTTCAATTTCAGCCCCCGCCCTAAGGATGGCAGGTTGCTGCTCAGTACCAGGTAATCTTGCTCCCGGAACCAGCGTAATGAAATGCGGATTTTTCAGGTTAATACTGGTTGTTTTTTCAATGGTAACCTTATCCCAGATACCAGTGTTCCTGTCGCGAATGGGTTGTATCCAATCCCAGCCTGCTACATACTGGTTCGTTACATTTCTTGCTATTTCACCATCACCTCCCTGGCCACCGTTTGGATTGCCCACCGGATCAGGGGGATATACTATTACAGCCAACCGGTTATTGCCATCTTTTGAGAGATATGCGGTGATATTATAAGTTTGTCTCAGGTACATTCCCTTGTGAGTTTGCTGATTCAATTTATGCCCATTGAGATAAATATCGCAACCATAATTTACACCACGAAAATGTAACCAGACCAGGTCATTGCCACCGGCCGGTTTTTCTTTAAAATCTTTTACAAACCAGTAGGTATAAAAATCCCTGCCGGTTTCGTAAATATCCTTAATATGGTTGTTATTCATTCCGTAAAAGGGATCGGGCACCTGCTTATTATTAAGCATTGTTGTTAATACAGTTCCGGGCACAGTAGCAGGAATCCAGCCGGAAACAGAAAAGTTCGATTTTGAAATTTCACTGCCGGATTGTTTAGTTAGTTGGATGGGCGAACAAACCCAACCCGAGTTTAATTCATATTGATTTTGCGCCTGGAGATGAAAGGCTGTGAGTAGCAATAAAAATGTAGTAGTGCGGTATTTATTCATTTTTTTTAAGATTGTAATCGCCTGGTGTTGGGAGTGAAAATGATTAGCACAATAGTTAATTCCTATCTTAACTCCTAACCCTCCAAAAGCGCGGGTTCTTTAATCTGTATATTTTACCTGGTTCAACTTTTCATTTTGCAAGGCCCTAAATTATCCATTTCCTTGAATATCCGGAAATAACTGTTTGCGAATGAAATTTTTTACTATTTAACACATTTACCAAACAGTATTTTCGAAATGGTTTCAGCCGTAGATTTTGTGGAAAGTTTTTTGAAAGGAAACAATAACCTGGGGGTTGGTAACCAACACTCAATAGAAGGTTTTGCTACTAAAGCATCGCCTCATACCTGGGCCCGGGGAATATTACCCTACCGTTCATGTAATTTGACTTTGGCAGCGCTTATGCTGTAATTACCTTTATTCTATGATTACATTCATTGCCTGGATCATCCTCTTTATTCTTTGCTGGCCGTTGGCAATATTGGCCCTGGTACTGTATCCTGTTTTTTGGATACTCACAC
>JAHEFC010000478.1:497-3039 GCA_024640385.1 Sphingobacteriales bacterium | reverse complement strand
TGAGCGGAAATTTCAGGTTTGAGAAAGAGCCGTCGCTGGTATCTGGTGGCCGATCATGGGAAGGGAGGATTACTGTCCTGGGCACTGGTACGCCAATCTTCAGTGCCAGTGCATTGTTGAAAAACTTTTCGTCGGCACTCCACCAAAAAGGATTGTTAATGACTGCGGTGCCGGATATGGCAGCATTTTTCAGGTATGCCCGGTAGAACGGAACATCCTGGGAGATTCGGTCAATGATAACCGAGTAGCCTGAGGGTGCACCCTGCTCGACCATATCGACCAATACAGGCTCTGCCTGAATGTCTTTTAATCCCATTTTATTAATACGTTCTACAAAGGCTTCAGGAAAAGATCTCTCCATGCCGTGAAGTATTCCTATTTTTTTCATTTCCAAGAGTTGTTTAATTACGGTTTTCTGATGGTCTAAATCCTATTTTATCAATGACAAATAATGTGGGAACATTTCACGCCAGATAGGCCAGTCATGGGGTGCATTTTTACGAACATCCAGCCAATGATGTATACCTTTGCGCTCCAGAATGCCGGCCATTTTAACATTGGCATCCCAACACATATCGTGCGTACCGGTACCCAGAATTACGAACATGTCCTCAAAGAACGGATTTTGTGCCTGTGGGAGAAAGTCCGGAGGATTATTAAAATAAACGTTGTCGTCATAGTAGCCATCCAGTTGATCCCGAATGTCGAATGCTGCACCCATATTAAAGATATACTTGGTCACCTCAGGATGCCGGAACCCAAAATTGGTAGCATGATATCCACCGAAACTACATCCCGCAGTGGCTACCCGACCGACGCCTGTTTCACGCTGCGCCAGGGGAATCAATTCCTCCATGATCATCATGTCATACCAAATGTGATTCTTCACGCGGTCAGCCGGATGAATGTTCTTGTTGTACCAGCTGATCTCATCGATTCCATCCGGGCAATATATCTTCACGAACCCATTGTCAATAAACCAGGAAGCGCTTTCAATTAATTTGAAATCCTTATTCTCATAATAGTGTCCCATCGAAGTCGGGAAAAGAATCACCGGATAACCGTGTGTGCCAAAAGCCAGCACTTCTATATCGCGGCTTAGCCGTGGGGAATACCATTTATGATAGTGTTCGTGCGGCATATCAAATTCAATTAAAACCGTATTTTTGCTTCCAATCCGTCTTGAAAATCGGAATAAAGAGGCTAAAAAATTAATGGAACCCTAGAAATATTTATCGCCTTGTCCCTCCTCCATCATTATCATCTCGAAAAGCTTACTGATATACATTCCAAACTTCTAGGAAGGGATACCGTTGTCGACATATTTCTACCCTTTCAGTATGAAAAAGGCCATAAACACTACCCTCTCCTGATGTTAAATGATGGCCAGGACAGCGAGACCATCCAGTTGAAACAAACCCTTGAAAAGCTGACACTGACGAAAGAAATTGAAGACATTATCGTGGTAGCTGTCCATGCGGGTGACCGTATGCAGGAGTACGGCGTGGCCAACAAGGCTGATTACAAAAAACGGGGAGCCAGGGCCAAAAACTATACGAAGTTTATCATCACAGAACTGATCCCCTACTTGCACTACCGGTATTCCATTTCTCAAAAACAGCAGGACCATGCATATGCCGGGTTCTCCCTGGGTGGGCTTTCAGCGCTGGATATTGCCTGGCATCATTCAGAATACTTTGGGAAGGTTGGCGCGTTCAGCGGATCCTTTTGGTGGCGTCAACGCGATACTAAAAGCCGCTTCTATTCAGAGTACCGCGACAGGATCATGCATCAGCAAATCAGAAGAGGCAAGTTTAAAGAAGGAATGAAATTCTGGTTTCAGGCTGGCCTGAAGGATGAGCATAGCGACCGAGATAAAAACGGTGTAATTGATTCAATAGATGATACGTTAGACCTCATTGTTGAACTGACAAAAAAAGGTTATCGCCCTTTTCATGACATTCAATATCTTGAAATGAAAAATGGCGAACATAACTTAAAAACCTGGGCAGAGGCGATGCCGTATTTTTTGAGGTGGGCGTTCGGCAAATGACCCGCTAATTGGTTACCCCGGTTGGCTCAAGTGATGGCGAATACGCCAACCCTGATCATCGAACTTTCGCGGAAACGGAATAGAAACAACCTTGTGCTTAAAGGGCATGACTTGCTGCATGACATTAAATCCTCCCCCGGTAAATATTTTTTCGGCCAACGGGAACCAATCGCTTGCCGGAAGCCATGTATACCCAACAGCTTCGTTGTCTTCTATTGGCAGATCAGACAATACAATAAAAGTCGGAAGTAGGTTCTCCATTCGTGCAATATCTTTAGCATAGTTCAGCAACGAGTACACCTCATCTTTGTCAAAAGAATGTACGACGAGCCAAATTGGTCTTCCTGTTGGAATAAGGTTCCTGGGGATACGGTCAGGATTTGGGTCAGGATATTGCAATCTTAAAGTAACTGTACTGGATGAAACCTCTGATAAAAAGTTCTCATGTTCAATTTCCAGTTCTTCAAAGCAAAAGGTCTCCTGAAACTG
>JAHEFC010000478.1:0-487 GCA_024640385.1 Sphingobacteriales bacterium | reverse complement strand
CCAGGTAGGTAACCTTACTCCGGGCCAATCCATTCAACTCCCCAAATAAACCCGATGGGAATGTGTCGATATACAGTTCTTCAAAATCAAGTGATGCAACAAGGTTTTGCACCCGGGTGATCACCTCATCCCGCGATTCACCTTGCACGTGAATGATTTCTTCCTGCAAAAACAATTTCCCTGCGAGCGGATTGTTCGTCAGGACTTTAATACCGGTGATTGAAAACTGATTAATGAAGGTACGGACCCGGTAAAGATGTCCCCAACCTCCACCCATCACATAAAAGAGCTTCATCGGTTGCGTTTCAGAAGCTCGGCCATGATGATGAACTTCTCCCGGTCCTTCAGATCATTAATTAATAATATTCCAGGTGCCAGAGAATTACCAAACCCCTGTACGGAATAGCGGTCTTCCACTTCGTTCCACTCCGTCTCAGCACTTAGCCGTATAGACTTTATCTCTCTCTCATCCTGCTCCAGTTTCAAT
>JAHEFC010000174.1 GCA_024640385.1 Sphingobacteriales bacterium | reverse complement strand
CGGCTGATATCATCTTCACTCCCAATTGCACCGATTTTTCTGAATACGTTCAGGCCAAAGACCTTGGCGTGAATATCAACATCGACAATATTTCAATTCTTGAGCAATTCGGAAATAAATTCGGAAGCAGCTATCCTGTGATCATCCGGTTTAATCCGCATATCATGGCGGGAGGTAATTTTAAGATCTCCACAGGCCATGTAGACAGCAAGTTTGGCATATCCATACACCAGATCAGGCATATCGAACGCATAGTCAAAACCACCAAGATCCATGTGAAAGGTATCCATATGCATACCGGATCCGAGATCAAAGATATCGGGGTATTCCTGGAAGGCCTTGAAGTGATGTTCGATCTCTCAAAACATTTTCCTGATCTTGAATTTGTTGACCTTGGAAGCGGATTCAAAGTGCCTTATCAGCCTGGTGATCCTGAAACAGATGTGAAAGGACTTGGTAAACGCGTGACCGAAGCATTTAAGAATTTCGCCAATGAAAGCGGGAAGAAACTGGAAGTCTGGTTTGAACCCGGCAAATACCTGGTGAGCGAAGCGGGATATTTTGTAGTGAAGGCCAACGTGATCAAACAAACGCCAGCCACCGTATTTGTGGGTGTGAACAGTGGGTTCAACCACCTGATCAGGCCCATGTTTTACGACGCGTATCACCATATTGTGAATATTACAAATCCCACAGGTCCTGAGCGCATCTACACCGTTGTTGGGCATATCTGTGAGACCGACACATTTGCCTGGGACCGCAAACTCAACGAGGTAAGGGAAGGTGATTTTCTCGTATTTTATAATGCCGGGGCATACGGCTTTGAGATGAGCAGTAATTTCAACTCACGTCTACGGCCAGCCGAAGTGATGGTCATCAATGGAAAGCCGCACCTGGTAAGAAAGCGCGACGTGTTTGAAGACCTGGTTCGTAACCAGGTCGAGATCGAAGGGCTATAACGGACTTGGTTCAAGTTTTTACTTTTTACTTTTTACTTTTTACTTTCCTCTAATTTAGGCATGTTAAAAACATTGCATCATGCCAATAAGGATGGAAGATGATCCGCAGGGTCAACAGGAACAGAACAGCGACTACAATAATTATCCCCGGGGTCCACGAAATACTGCTGGTGGCGGTGGAGGTGGAATATTTAATCTCCTGCCATTATTGTTAGGCCTTTTCAGGGGAAAAGGTATTTTCCTTCTTATACTGATAGTGGGCGGTTTATACCTGTTACGTGGCGGCTGTGGTGGTGCCGGGGGAGGCTTGCTCAACAATATCGCGGAACTGACCACCGGGGGATTTCTGGATCCAAAACAATTTGAGCGGGCAAACATCTATGAGCCATTGGCGGAGGATAATTCACGGAACCCATTACCTGAGTCTGCCAATCTTCAAAAATTTGCACCTCAGCCTGGCGACCAGGGTAAGCAGGGCTCCTGCGTTGCCTGGAGCAGTGCCTATGCAGCAAGAACAATTCTTGAATCGGCAAGAACGGGAGAGCGGAGGGAGCCATTCAGTCCTTCATTCCTATACAACCAGATCGGCCTCGAAAATTGCCAGGGCAGTTATATCATCAGGGCCATGGAATACATGACAAAACAGGGCGCGGTTCCTTACCAGGAGTTTCCTTATGATGAAACGAACTGTTCGAAGCAGCCATCGATGAACCTGATCCAGCAGGCATCTGCAAATAAGATGCGTGGCTTTACAAGGCTTTCCCTGGGCGACAGGAATGATGCCATCGATATCCGTGCCATTAAAGGAAATCTTGCTCAGGGAGCACCGGTAGTGATAGGAATGATGGTAGGTCCCAGTTTCATGCAGGCCATGATGGGGAAAGACGTATGGATTCCTGAGTCGCAAGACAAAGGAATGATGGGTTTTGGCGGACATGCCATGTGTGTGGTAGGATATGATGACAGAAAATATGGCGGTGCTTTTCTGATCATGAACAGCTGGGGACCAGAATGGGGGCAGAATGGATTTGCCTGGGTGCGTTATCCGGAGTTCAATTATTTTGTAAGAGAAGCCTATGGCCTTGAGCCGATGGCCAGAACCGGCGAACTGGCCGCCACCCTGCAATGTGAGATCGGATTAGTGCAGGTGAGTTTTGACGCGAATAAAAACATGGTTCCGGGCAATTATATCGGTCTAAGGAAGGTGGAAGAAAATATTTACAGAACAGGCAGTCCCATTCGGGCAGGGACAAAGTTCAAGGTTGAAGTCAGGAATAATAATGAATGTTATATCTATATCTTCGGCATGGAAACTGACGGTAGCGCATACACGCTTTTTCCCTATCCCCGGAAGGATGATCCCACAAAAACAAAATACTCTCCCTTTCTTGGTATTACCGGTTACAGGCTTTTCCCCAGGGATAAAAGTCTTACTGCAGACAGCATTGGCACCAGGGACAGGATCGCCATCATGGTCAGCCGGAAAGAACTGGACTGGAATGGTATCCAGGCCAATATCAATAAGCAGGTCCGTACTCTGGACTGGCCGGTGAAGGTGAGAGCAGCGATACCGGGTTCTGCTGCAAAACAGGTACAATTTTCGGCTACACCAAAGGGTAATATTGGCTTCACATCACAGCTTTCAGAAAACGAAGTGGTATATTGTATAGTAGAATTTGACAAACAATGACACCACAACAAGAGGAATTCCTGGTCCTGGCGAACAATCGTTTCAAAATGGGTTTCTTCATGCTTACAAAATTACCCAGCGCGTGGTTTGCCGGTGTAAGAGTGAAAAAAGTGGAACCGGAATATGCGGAGATCACTGTTCCCTTCAAATGGTTTTCACAAAATCCTTTCAGGTCCACCTATTTCGCATGTCTGTCCATGGCAGCAGAAATGAGTACCGGTTTGCTGGCCCTGATGAACATCCATAAGATCGATCCACCGGTATCCATGCTGGTACTTAAAGTGCATGGGAACTATCACAAGAAGGCAACGGGCAGAACCACATTCAGGTGCGATGATGGGATGGCAATAAGACAGGCTGTTGCAAAAGCGATCGAGACGGGAGAGGGATTCATGCTTGAGACTATTTCCAGGGGTTATAATGACAAGCAGGAACTGGTTGCCGATTTTTCCATTGTGTGGACATTCAAAGCAAAAAAACAACAATGAAAATAGCCTTCCACGGCGCAGCGCGATGCGTCACAGGGTCTAAACATCTACTCACACTTTCCAGTGGCAGGAAAATTCTGCTTGATTGCGGCATGTTCCAGGGCATGGGCAGGGATACGGATACATTGAACCGGCACTGGGGATTCAATCCCGAGGAAGTGGATCTTGTAGTGCTTTCTCATGCGCATATAGACCATAGCGGGCTTTTGCCCAAGCTGGTAAAAGACGGATTCCGGGGACCTATATACTGCACTCCGGCCACACGTGAATTGGCCAGTGTTTTATTGCAGGATTCAGCTGAGATTCAGGAAGATGATGTGAAGTATATCAATAAACGAAGGGCCATGGATGGCCAGCCTTATCTGAAACCATTGTACACCCAGGATGATGCGATTGAAGTGTTGCAGTATTTCAAGGAAGTAGATTATGGACAGGTAGTAAGGATAGATGAAGATGTTGAATTGCTGTACACTGATGCAGGGCATATTATAGGCAGTGCGGTTGTGAATCTGCAGATCGTGGAGAATGGCAAAGTCACTCATCTCACTTTTTCTGGAGATGTTGGCCGCTACCGGGATGTTATCCTCAAATCTCCGGCTGAGTTTCCGCAAGCGGATGTGATCATTATTGAATCAACGTACGGAAACAGTTTGCACGATCTGCATCTTACCACACCGGACCATATCCTGGAATGGATCGAAAAAACCTGTATTAAGAAACGAGGCAAACTCATTATACCTGCATTCTCCGTTGGCAGAACACAGGAGATCCTTTATGCACTGAACCAGCTTGAGCTGGAACGAAGATTGCCGGAGCTGGACTATTTCGTGGATAGCCCGTTGAGTATCAAAGCCACTGAGATTGTGAAGCATTATCCCGAATACTTCAACAAGCACATCCAGAAGATCCTTCAGAGTGATAATGATCCGTTTAAATTCAGGGGCCTGAAATACGTCAAAACGGTGGACGAGTCCAAGATGCTCAATTTCCGCAATGAGCCCTGCGTGATCATCTCTGCCAGTGGTATGGCTGAAGCCGGCCGTGTCAAACATCATATCAGCAATAACATTGAAAACAGCCGTAATTCCATTCTGATGACGGGCTATTGCGAGCCTAATTCGCTGGGAGCCAGGTTGATGGCGGGCCATAAAGAGGTGAAGATCTTTGGTATAGAACACGAAGTGCATGCTGAAATCGGATCGATCAGAAGCATGAGTGCACATGGTGATTATGAAGATCTTAGCCAGTTCCTGGCCTGCCAGGATCCCAAACTGGTGAGGAAAATGTTCATTGTGCACGGTGAATACAATGTCCAGGAAGATTTCCGTGACCGGCTGATCCACAAAGGCTTCGGCGATGTGGAGATACCAGAGTTGCATTATGAACTGGGTATTTAAATGACAGAAGCCGGTGAGTCAGACCGGCTTAATTTTTTTGGGTTGGACAACCCGGTTGTGAGATTCAGTAATGTAAGGTGATGTAAAGTTGAGCATAAAAATCGGGCCATTACACTTAATTCGATTAAGGGCTTGATAATGCCGATGAATGGGCTTCCTCTTCCTACCTCCAAGGTCCCTACCTTGGAGGTAGGGACCTTGGAGGTAGAAGAAAAAAACGATAAGTTTCGCGTTAAAACCTCTCGACATTGAAGGCATCCAACGCAACGCTGGTTTTGCCGGCATCAACAATTTCTTCCACTAATTTTCCAGTACCCGCAGCCAATGAAAGCCCAAGCATGGCATGGCCGCCGGCAATGATGAGGTTCTGATACTTAGAATGCCTGCCGATATAGGGCAAACCATCAGGACTCAGAGGCCTAAGCCCGCTCCAGATTTTTTCAACCCGGGGAAAATCAACATCAAGGCCGGGGTAATATAATTTCGCCGCTTTATAAATGGCCTGTGCACGTTTGGTAAGGGTAGGAGAGTTGAGTCCGCTGATCTCCATTGTTCCGCCCATTCTAAGATCGGCACCCATAGGTGTCATCGCAACCCGGTGATCCACAAGTATGGCAGGATAGTGGAGGTTCTTCTTCATATTCTCAAAGGTCATACTATACCCTTTACCTGCCTGGAGCAACATGTGTATGCCCAATGACTTGGTGATCACCGGCAGCCATGATCCACCTGCGATCACCAGCTCTTCACAATCAAAACTTCCTTTATCCGTAAGTACTTTACTTACTTTATTTCCTTCTTTCTCAAAACCTTTTACAGTAGTATTAAGCTGGAATTCAACACCCTCTTTTTTCATGTTCTCATAAAGTGTATGCATGAAATCTCCGGGATGTAAATGCGCATCGATCGGATAAAGCACACCGCCCCTGACATCCACTTCAACCTCTGGTTCCAGAGCCTGCACTTCAGACCTCGACATGACCCTTGTTTCAATATTGAACTTAGCTGCTTCTTTAGCCAGTTCTATTTCATGTTTTTCTGTTTCCGGATTTTTGTACATCATGAAGCAGCCTTTTTCTTCCATCCTGAAATGGTTGCCCAGCTCGTTCTTGATGTCTGATGTCAGTTCACGGGAAAGCAACAACAGGTCAACCAACGGGGGTGTATTTTTCTCTACTGTTCTTGCTGTCGAATTCGCCCAGAAAGTCAGGCACCATTTTATAAGATCAAGATTCAGGCGGGGCTTGATATAGAAAGGAGACGAAGAACTCAGCATCCATTTCAATCCTTTGGCCACAATACCCGGTGAGGCAAGTGGAATGATATGAGATGGCGAAACATATCCGGCATTGCCGAAAGAAGTACCTGTTCTGATATCACCTCTTTCGATCACCCTTACCTTATGCCCTGATTTATGTAAATAGTATGCGCAACACAGTCCTATCACCCCACCTCCAATGATGGTAACTTTCTTCATGCTTGTTATCTTTTTGCTTCGTAAAGCCTGTTATTCAATTTTTTCAATTCGTCAACATTGAATTTGAATACCTTCCTGTCATAAGTCATCAGGCCATTCACTTCTGATTCCACATCAGTAGTTTGGGTATAAACAGCTGCAGATAATCCTTTGGGGATCATGGGCAACAGTTTTTCTATCAATTGCTGATAGCGCGAAAATAATTCATCTTTATTCCTGAAACTCTGATATCCCCAGTTGGACCGGTCGGTCCAGGTATGATTTTCGACAGGTAATCCCAATCCTCCGAATTCACCCAGCACCATGGATCTGTCTTTTGCAAATACTTCCGGCCTGTGCATGAGAGGATCAGGGTAGTTGTGAAGGTCGTGTATATCGCCAGTGGCATGAAAATTTCCGCCGCTGGCAGAATTTACCAGCCTGCCCGGATCATATTGCTTTACCCAGTTGGAGATCTCTACTGTTTTGAATTGCCCCCATGATTCATTAAATGGCACCCACACTACAATGGAAGGGAATGCCCGGAGGGCATCGATCATTTCTTTAAGTTCAGTTTTGTAAATCTTTTCGGAAGAATCGGTTCTTGTTTTATCTGTGGGTTCAAGCGAGGGATTGGTTGTCCACCTGTCGCCAGGCGTATTGTCGCCACTCGGCATATCCTGCCATACCAGCATACCCAGGCTGTCGCAATAACGGTACCAGGCGGCTGGCTCCACTTTAACATGCTTCCTGATCATATTAAAGCCCATGGCTTTGGTTTGTTCAATATCGAATCTCAATGCTTCTGCAGAAGGTGCGGTATACAATCCATCGGGCCACCAACCCTGGTCCAAAGGACCGAGCTGGAACTGGAATTGATTATTCAGCATGATCCACTGAATGCCATTTTCATCTTTTTTCAGCGAGATCTTTCTCATGCCGAAATAACTGGTCACCTCGTCCAGGGGTTTACCTGCACGTTCCAGGGAGATGGTGAGATCATAGAGTTTTGGATGATCAGGGGACCAGGCCTGGAGCCCCGGCAGTGTTATTTTATGAGGCCCGATATTTTCGAAAGTTTTGGTGGTGATATTTTTACCCTGATCAGTTACTGATATATTGATCTTATCACCGGGTTTGAAACCGGATAATGCAGTATGAACTTCAATGGCAGAAGCATCAAGGTCGGGTACTGTGTACACATCTTCAAAATAGGAATCGGCCACTGCTTCCAGCCAAACCGTTTGCCATATGCCTGTAACCGGTGTATACCAGATCCCCTGGGGTTTACTCACCTGCTTGCCACGGGGCTGAGGCCCACCATCGGTAGGGTCCCATACTCTTATCACGATCTCTTGCGAAGGCCCTTTGACAATCAAGCCTGTTATATCAAAACTGAACGGATCGTAGCCCCCCTGGTGTGTGCCTGCCGTCTTCCCATTTACAAATACTTCTGCTTCCCAGTCAACTGCTCCGAAATTCAGTAATATCTTTTTCCCCTTCATTGAAGCTGGTAAACTGAATGTTTTCCTGTACCAGAGTTGGTTATTTTCTCCAACTGTTTTTCCTACGCCGGATAGAGAAGATTCAATCGCGAAGGGCACCAGGATCTGCCCGGAAAATGTTACAGGCTTGCCTTCCTCTTTATACCTGATGGTATAGTCCCAAAGCCCGTTAAGGTTCATCCATGAATCCCTTTTCATCTGAGGCCTGGGGTATTCAGTATGAGCTGCAGTGGGATTGATGTTTTCACTCCATGATGTTCTGATCTTATTACCGGCAGGTTTCCATGTCTGGGCTCCGGCATTCAACGAATAAACAAGAAAAATCAGGAGCGCAAATTGTTTGTTCATCACCATTTATTTACTGTTGACACGAATTGATCTTACATAAGTGGGCAGCCATACCTGCATTTCATTGCTGCCCCTGTTGCACCACGTATAGTATGGGATGGCAGTGATGTTTCTTTTTTCGGTACCGATGTCAGTGCCGCCGTCTTTGATGGTAACCACTGTCATAGGTCCTTTGAGCAGTATCACATTTTCATCGAGGATGTTCCCTTTTTCGGGTTCCAGTTTCAACTTGCCGTCAGCTATGATATTCATGGCCTTTCCCTGGTTGTCGGCCCCTTCAAGACAGTATACCAGGGGGCCTCTTTGTATGGCAACCCGACCTTCATCTTCTCCAACTTCCTTCCGGGATTCGAGGGTCTTAACGGGCATGGGTATACGAATTTCGATATTGTCACCTTTTTTCCATTCCCTGTTGACTATTGCATATCCTTTATCTATTGTGTAG